>JBCDIO010000342.1:0-5040 GCA_038748815.1 Bacteroidota bacterium | reverse complement strand
CTACGACGAAGAAAAAAGGCCCCAGCAATTTGTCCAATACGACGAAGATCGAGCAGCGGTTTACGAAGAAATCTTTCAATACTCCGGGGAGGAAGATCCCTTCAGCAGCACATTGCGCTACAATGATGCCCAATTTACCAGAACCATTAGTTGTGCGGAAAATACCATCGTAGAGACGAATGAACAGGGCGCCTACACCAATATATACTACTATCCTAAACCGGGACAAGAGGAACGAACGGTATTCTTTAGAAGGGACAGCGTCAAAAAAGTGACTATCACTACCTTCACTAAGAATGTCAAAGCGGATGAGTATGGAAACACTATCGAGTTAAATCGAACCGACGAAAGAGGAGTCAATACCCGGGTCGTGCATAGACATTTTGTCTACGATACATCCGAAATGTTGGAAAGTAGATCTATTGAAGCCGTCATTGACCAATATGTCGAAGCCTTCCGATCGGGCGACTTCTCAACGGTGCTGGAAGACGGTTATTTATTTAGAAACGAAGCGCTGATTCTCAATGCCCCTTTTGCTGGAAAAATCTTTTTTCCCGGGCAACAGTGGGTAAGTCTTACGGATGAAGTAGAAGCAAGGGCAAAGGCCACCGAGATGTTGAGGGGAATCCGCACCAGGAGACCCTTAGATTGGTCTAAGGTCCGCTTGGAAAAAATAATGGATAAGGAAGTTCGGGAAGGAACCAATGGAGTTGGCGAAGGTCTTTATTTTGGGAAATGCAAAGTTAGAATGACGGACGGGCAAAGCGGGTTTACCACCTATTTGCAGTTTATTCGAGTGAACGATAAGTGGTATATCTACCAAGAGAAATGATAGCTATATCCAAACCACTTCGTTTCGGGTATAGACCTTTGAAAATTAGACTCAAACCTTATGAAGCAGAATAATTACTGCGTCTATATTTTCCTGTTGATCTTAGCAATTGGATGCCAGCCCCAAGGGCATCAGAATAATCTGATTAGGGACGTTCTCGAAGAAAGTAAAATTAGCTTCGAGGCGATTGCTTGGGAAAGTATTCAGCTTACGGAAAGAATGGAAGTAATCGATGGGAGCTTAACCAGGAATTTGAATTATTGTAGTCACGAAATTAAGCCCTTCCGTGCAATGGATGTTTATGACTGTTCATTTACTGTCGCCCAGATTCAATATGACTTACGAAATAAATTCCTATTCGATGAAAGGGGAAAAGTAGCATCCTATTGGTCCTACAAAGCGGAAGGTCCTGTGATTCATACCCTTGAAGATTTAACCGATGACCCAGACTATCTAAAATATATTGGTGGTGATGATTTGAAGGTAAGAGTAGTAGAAGGGATGATCATAGAATCGAGTGATACACTATGGGTAGAGCATATTGCCAGTAAGGAAAACCTGTTATTTATGAAGCCACAAAAGGGCGATAAAGCAGGTAAGCGAATTATTTATAAGTATCAGTAGACATACGATTGGGGCATAGCGCCAATATGGTTCAACCAGGCAACGCACCTTTCACTCGATATAGATACGGATTGCGCCCGGGGGTGTTTTTATTCAGTTTGGGCAGCCGTTCAAATAAACCGGTTCCTAGCATCTTTTTCTGAAAGCGACTGCGGTCGATGTTTTCTTTCAGAATGACCTGGTAAAGCTGGTGGAGTTCCGGCATAGTAAACTCTTCCGCTAGCAGCTTGTAGGCATGATACTCGTGTTGAATATCAGTGGTGAGTTGTACTCGGGCAGTCTGTACAATCGATGCGTGATCCATCCACATCTCGGGTAAGGCGTCAAAATCAAACCAGGCAAAAGCCTCGTCGATATCACTTTTGACGGGATGGGTTTCTGCAATGTTTACTAAGGCATAATAGGCCAAGGAAACAAAGCGACCCCGTAGCCAGGAATCCGCTTTCCAGTTGACGCCCGCCTTGGAAAAGAAGTCCTCAAACACTTTACTAAATTGTCGGTCCTGTTTGCCAAATACCGCTAGGAATTTCAAATAGGTATGCTCCAAACCGGTTCTATCTTTCAATACCCGGTGGGTGGCTTCCTGCACGGACTCTTCTCTTTTTATGTAACCGCCCGGAAGTAGCCACTTGTCGCCAATTTTTAGTAAAAGGCATTTGATGATGCCTGCTTGATAACCGATGATAACCGTGTCAATGGAAAGATTGGGCAAAAAATACTGCTCTCCGTTCTCCACAATGTCTTTATAGTCCATGGCCCAAAAATAGGAACATTTGTGACGATTTGCCACAAATGTAAGGGTTGTGTATATTTGTGTCAATCTGCCACAAAACATATTGTCATGAAGTTACTCGGGAACATTCTGAAAGCACTAGGGATTATTATTGGGGTATTAGCCATCGCCGGCTTCGGTGCTTGGCGCTACGCCAGTAAGACCCTTTTGACCTTTGAAAAGGGCTACGAAGAAAAAACAGAAATGGCCGAACGTGTAGAGGATGGCTTTACCTACCTGGATCGAAATGACAATGAAAAGCTAGATGTATACGAAGACAGCCGCCAATCGACGGAAGATCGAGTAGCTGACCTATTATCCCAGATGACCTTGGAGGAGAAAATTCACCTTCTCAAAGGATCCGGGATTGAGTCTGCCTTGGGGTGGGGTAATTCGGCAGTAGCCGGTGCGGTGGGTACGATTGTTCCGACTCCGCGGCTCGGAATTCCGACGATTTATCTATCCGATGGCCCCGCCGGATTACGTATTGAGCCCAACCGGGAGGGCGAAGACCGCACCTACTACTGCACGGCTTTCCCTATTGGTACCCTATTGTCGTCTACTTGGGATACCGATTTGGTGACAGCGGTTGGAAGAGCCATGGGAACGGAAGCCAAGGAATACGGTATTGATGTCATTCTGGGCCCCGGTGCCAACGTCCACCGGCATCCTTTCTGCGGTAGAAGCTTTGAATATTATTCGGAAGATCCAGTCTTAACGGGACGGGTTGGAGCGGCGATGGTGAATGGGATCGAATCGCAAAACGTAGGTGCATCGGTCAAACACTACGTGGCGAATAATCAGGAAACAAATCGGAATTTCAATGATACCCGCGTATCCGATCGAGCGATGCGGGAAATTTACCTAAAAGGCTTTGAGATTATTGTGCAAAAATCCCAACCTTGGACCATCATGTCTTCCTACAATCGGGTAAACGGAACCTACACCTCCGAAAGTAGGGCATTACTGACTGATATCCTACGCGATGATTTGCACTTTCAAGGCCTGGTGATGTCGGATTGGTTTGCCGGAAGCGACGCAGTTGCCATGGTGGCAGCGGGTAACGATTTGATTGAACCAGGTACGAATCGGCAGTGGAAAGCCTTGAAAAAGGCCGCCGAAGACGGGCGATTGAGCGAAGAGACCATAGATACCGCCGTTCGGCGCATCTTAACCCTGATTGTTCAGTCTAATAAGATGCAGAACTATGTCTATAATAACGATCCTGACCTGGAAAGGCACGCTAAAATCGCCCGGCAAACCGCCGCCGAAGGGATGGTCTTATTAAAGAATGAAGAAACCTTACCACTGGCTAATGGGAAGAATGTGGCCCTGCTCGGATTGTACTCCTACGATTTTATTGCCGGAGGAACGGGCTCCGGAGATGTAAACGAAGCCTATACGATTTCCTTGGAAGAAGGCCTAACCAACGCTGGTTTTAGCATCAACCAAACGGCGAAGGATATTTTCGAAGCGCATAAAGCCAGTAATCCAGAAGCTTTTATGAAGCCACAGGGCCTGAATGCCATGCTTACTCCCTACGATCCGCCGCGTATCAGCTATAACGCCGAACAGCTACAGACCATCGCCGCCGAAGCGGAAGTGGGAATAATCACCATCGGCCGGAATAGCGGAGAAGGTGGAGATAGAGTTGAAAAAGACGATTTTCTGCTAACCGCGGACGAACAGGAAATGATCTCTAGTGTCTGTGACGCTTTTCATGTGGAGGGCAAGAAAGTAGTAGTGGTCCTAAACATCGGGGGCGTCATTGAAACGGCTTCGTGGAAATCTAAGCCCGATGCTATCCTCTTGGCTTGGCAGGGAGGTCAGGAAGGTGGTAATGCCGCCGCTGATGTTTTAAGTGGAACCGTCAATCCGAGCGGAAAACTACCTATGACCTTTCCGGTCAACATTACCGATCATGCATCCAATGCCAATTTCCCCTTAGATGGCGAACCCGTAGATGTGATGGATTTCTTTAAAAAGAAAAAGGAAAAACCCGAATCGGAGCAAGTACAAAATAAGGACTTTACGGTGTACGAAGAAGGGATTTACGTGGGGTATCGGCACTTTGATAAGGCAAACCTAGAGACTTCTTATCCCTTTGGGTATGGCTTGAGTTATACGAGTTTTGAGTTTCAAGATCTCTCGGTGGATCTAAGCAATGATACCATTCTAGTACAGATAATGGTGACAAATACTGGAAGGACTACCGGGAAAGAAGTCATACAGGCTTACGCTTCCTTACCCACGTCTACTATTGATCGCCCGGTAAAGGAACTGAAGGCTTTCTCCAAAACAAAAAGCCTACAACCGGGAGAAAGTACTATGGTGCGTTTTCAAATTCCCGTTTCAGTATTGCGCTATTGGTCCGAAGGGGCCGATCAATGGATGTTGGAGAATGGTAGCTACGAAATTCAGGTAGGAACTTCTTCCAGAAACATCAAACGAGTGCAAGGTATTCGAGTTACACAGTGATCATAAGCACTAAAGAAAATCTAGAAATTAGAGGAAATTATTTTTTGGGTTGGATTTCATTTAAAAAGGATACATTTAAGTAAACCTGACAGGCTTGTCAGTCAATTTTGCTTACCCTCAAACAATGTATTATGTCCATGTTCAAGCGAATCTTCGGGAGTGGAAATAAAGAATCCGACCAACAAGTTGAAAAAGATATCGAGCAAATTAAGTCTGGGCAAATTACCAAAATTTACCCGATCCTAAAACCTGGAGATTGGGTAGGAATCCGAGCCGGGGCGATTAAGCAAACGATTCTTGGAACCCAAGAAGAACCACTTTTAGTACTTGGATT
>JBCDIO010000341.1:0-5043 GCA_038748815.1 Bacteroidota bacterium | reverse complement strand
CTCAGTGTAAATGAACAGCAGGTCATTAACTTTCGACGCCTACCGGCCACCTTGGATCTGACCAAGCAACAGTTTGGCTTGTCCGTTAACTTCTCGGATCTGGATTATCGCCTAAACCCCCGTAAAGGCTGGCAAGTCGACGCTCGCGGGGGTATTGGTGGGCGCAATATTGAACGGAACCAATTGATTGCTGGGCTGGAAGACCCTGGTGATCCTGCCTTCGATTTCAATACCCTTTACGATACGCTCAATTTGCAGACCATTCAATGGAATACCTATGCCAAGTTGCAGGGATTTATTCCTTTGTTTCGGAGTACAACACTCCGTCTAGTGGCTGAAGGAGGTTGGGTGGCCGGCGAAGACCCGATATATCGCAATGAGCAGTTCCGAATTGGTGGCAACGATCGCTTACGGGGCTTCGATGAGGAATCGATTTTTGCGGGCCTCTTCACCATTCTGACCGCCGAATACCGTCTGTTATTAGACCGGAACTCCTATTTATTTACGTTCCTGGATTATGCCTACGTAGAGGATATCACCGCCATACAACGCAGTATTGATCGGCCCTTTGGTTTTGGGGCTGGGCTTTCTTTTCAGACGCGAGCGGGTGTCTTTGGAATTAGTTTGGCGGTAGGTAGTCAGTTTGGGAATCCGATCGATTTCCGCAATCCTAAAGTACATTTTGGCTACGTCAATCTATTTTGAGGCTCGCCAACGATCCAGCCAGCTATATGGGAAAGCACTTTTTTGCAAGAGAGGGTAGGGCTTTTTTTCTGGGCCAAAGGATTGAAAGAACTCAGCAATGGAAGGGATGCTCGATCCTTCAAAGTCAAAGGCGATGGCTTGTTCCGCATTCTGCTCAATTAATGCATCCAGCAAAACCCGCATCGATTGATAGCCCCGCCCGGCATCCGTAGAAGCCCCAAAAGGATTGATGATGCGACCACCGTGGGTCCAGAAAAAGCCAGCGGCTCCAAGCTCACTCTGATGGTGTACCGAGGCTACGATTCCCTTCTCCTTGGCAATAGCCTGCTCCATAACGGCTTGCCAAGCCTCCAGTGAGCTCTGGGGAATGGATAATTTTGCTCCCAGTTGCTTTGTGTATAGTTCAAAGACTGCGGCCACGGTAAGCTCGTTTAGGGCAAAGCGATGCGCAGCTTTCCATTTGCGTAGATTCCGTTTTGCGGATCGATTGTACCCTTGGTAAATTTCTTCGTAAGGGCGTTGTAAATCCAGTACCATATTATGCCGGGTAGGGAGGTGCGGAATTGCATTCCCTTCGTTGAAGGGATACTGAATTTTTCGAAAATCATTGGGGATTGCTTCTAAGAATGGGACTAGGTCAGAATGGGAAAGGGGGGTTCTAGAAAAAATACCCAGTTGCTGGAGGTAGAAAGGCTGGTAGATTTGCTTAAATCCCAGAAGCTTTCGGTTAAAGGGTAGTGGCATGACCGCTTCGTAGTCCCCTTTGACGAGGCCATCCCATTCTGCGCAAAGTAGATCGAGTACCCAGCTAAAAGCATAGGGCAAACTAAAGGGAGCTTGCTCTATCGCTTGGTCCCAGGCCTGTACGTCCATTTGGGCACGTGCTATGTGACGGATCGTACTCATCCGATCTTTTGCAGAATGGTGAGTCCATCGCGCAGCGGGAGCATTAGGCTGTGCACTCTGGGGTCATCGGCTACCTTGCGGTTGAAAGCGGCAATTGTTTGGGTCGCTTTATCCGTTTCTCCCGTGACAACTTTACCACTCCATAGCACATTGTCGGTCAGCAACAAGCCACCCGGATTGACGCGGTCTATCACGAGATCAAAGTAGGCGGCGTTGTTTAGTTTTCCGGCATCAATCAAAACCAAATCAAAACTACTACTGAGCGTCGGTATGATCTGGAGAGCATCCCCCTGGTGTTGGATAATGCGATCTTGGATGCCTGCTTTAGCAAAGTACTTATCTTGTATATGCTTCACTTCTGGATTGACTTCAATAGTATGTAGTGCACCGCCTGGGGATAGTCCTTCTGCAAGGCATAGGGTACCGTAGCCGGTAAAGGTGCCAATTTCCAAGATTTGCTGTGGCTGTACCAAGCGACTGAGTAAGGCTAAGAATCGGCCCTGAAGATGCCCCGTTAGCATTTGGGGAGCTAGGGTCTTTAGGTGCGTTTCGCGCTCCAGCTCATACAGTAGGTCCGATTGGGGATCCGTATGTTCTTCGCAATAGGTCGTCCAGTCGTGAAAAAGTCGATCCATCTTTATTCGTTTATTCGGCTGCCAATTCTTCCTTAGCAAAATTGCGCTTCAAAATAGGATAACTGAAAACGGCTAGTAAAATGATGCCTACGCCCCAGTAAAATCCAGGTTCCAATTCCTGGTGGTCATTCAAAAGGACCCAAGCCAAAGCAATGCCGTAAACGGGCTCTAAGTTAACAGTTAAGTTGGAGGCGAAAGCCGACAGATATTGCAAAGAGCGCAAGGCAAGCACGTAAGCCAAGGTGGTACAAAGTAAGGCCAAGATCAGTAAATAGCCCCAGTCCGTCCAGCCTGGCCAGAAGGTAGCGTCAGCATTCTGCCATAAAAAGAAAGGGACCACCAGGCTGAGAAACAACCAAGCGCTGGAGAGCTCGATAAAGGTAATCTCTAGGGGATTGGCCCGATCAATGTGTTTTTTGTTCAGAATGGCAAAAAGAGAAGCCAAAAAGGCGGACGTCAGGCCCACCGCAATACCCGCCATCATCGCCCAGTTGATGTTATTGACCACTAAAAACATTCCTGGAACAATGAACAGCCCCAAGGCTACCTGATACCATTGAATGCGTTGGCGAAGAATCATTGGTTCCAAAAAGGAGGTGAAAAAGCTCGTGGTGGCCATACAAACCAGACAGATAGAGGCATTGGAGTATTTGATGGCTCCGTAGAAGGTGAGCCAGTGCAGAGCTACCAGTACGCCAATACCCATGAAGGTATATAAATGGCTTCGTGGAATGGTTCGGATCAATCGAGCCGCCCGGATCAAAAAAAGGAGGCTTATGCTAGTCAGAAGAACCCGCCACCAAACGATGACTAGTGCCGATAACTGGATAAGGTCACCGAGAATGGCTGTAAATCCAAAGAGGAAAACAGCAAGGTGGAGTTCAAGATAGGCCCGGCGAGTTGGATCCATAGTTGGTTTAGTTTGTCAGTAAGGCGCGGCGAATGCCCCTGCAAAGCAAAAAAAACCAACAGACATTCGCTATCTTTACAGTGCTTTTTTGATTTTTTAGGCCGCCCCAGCAAACCATGGGTATTGCCGGTCGTTTACCATTCAGATCTTGTTGGAATTTCGAACAAGCTCATAAAATCAAAAAAATACGCATATGTCACTACAAGTTGGCGAACCAGCTCCAAATTTCAAACTCTACTCTAGTGAAAAGCAGGAAGTAAGCCTGGATGATTACCAGGGTAAGAATGTTGTTCTTTTGTTTTTTCCTCAGGCTTTTACCGGGGTGTGCACAAAAGAACTTTGCTCCATGCGCGATGAGATGGCAGATTACGAACAATTATCGGCCAATATCCTCGCGGTTTCGGTAGATTCTCCCTTTACCTTAGAGAAATACAAGGAAGACCAAAGATTTAATTTCCCGTTACTTTCTGACTTCAATAAAGAAGTTTCGCGGGCCTACGATGCCTTGCACGAAGAATTTGCCTTTGGTATGCGGGGTGTATCAAAACGTTCAGCCTTCGTCATTGATGGAGAAGGGGTCGTGCGTTACGCCGAGGTTTTAGATAACCCTGGAGAATTACCGAACTTTGCCGCCGTTCAGGAAACTTTACGCGGATTAGCTTAGTTAGCAACAAGGAGGGAAGGCCTTGCCATCCCTCCTTGTTTTCATATTCGTAGTTTTTGGGCGCATTGAATAAAGCCCCACAAATGCAAACGTCATGCTTGATCACTTATTCGGAGAAGAGCTAGAGGAAGAGGTACTAGTAGAAGATGAGGTAGCGGAAACCGACACTGGGGAACCCGCCCAATTGGTGGTCTACAATGACGACTTCAATACCTTCGACTGGGTAATCCAATCTTTTGTGGATATTCTGCAGCATTCGGTTGAACAGGCTGAGCAATTGGCTATGATTATCCACTTTAAAGGAAAAGCAACGGTCAAAACAGCTCCTCTACCTATTCTTCGCCCTAAAAAAGATGCCCTGGTTGACCGCGGTTTGTCAGCGGTGATCGAAGGAGGGAAAGAGTAAGGAGAGTTGCTCCTGAACATCAGCACACCTTTTTATGCCGATCTTTTGGCTTTCTGAAAATAATCGAACTTTCCCCGATCCTAATCTAACGAGCGATGATGGTATTCTCGCCGTAGGTGGAGGCTTGGAACCCTGGCGTTTGGTACTCGCGTACCAAAAGGGGCTATTCCCTTGGTATAATCCGAATGATCCTATTCTCTGGTGGTGCCCCGATCCGCGGTTTGTGTTATTCCCGGAAGAATTGAAGGTGTCAAAAAGCATGCGGACCTACTTCAATAACCCCCACTTTACGCTGAGCATGGATCAGCAATTCGAACAGGTGATTCGCGCCGGTGGCGAGGTAGCTCGTAAAGGACAGAGTGGTGGTACTTGGATCTCCGAAGAGATGATCCAGTCCTATGTGAATTTACATCAGCTAGGAATCGCCCATTCGGTGGAAGTCTGGCAAGACGGTGAATTAGTAGGGGGGCTTTATGGCTTGGGACTTGGTCGTATTTTCTATGGCGAATCGATGTTTGCCCGGGTGAGCAATGCTTCTAAGTTCGCTTTCATTTCTTTAGTTCGCCGGTTGGAGGAATTGGGGTATTGGATCATTGACTGTCAGCAAGAAACCCCTCATTTGAAAAGCCTGGGAGGGCGGGGTATTCCCCGTAGCGTGTTATTAGCGTATATGCAGAATAACGAGATCCAAACGACTCAATTAGGGTCTTGGAAGCACCAGATGCAAGGTCGTATACCCGGTCAGGTATTACCGGATTACCTTAAGCCACAGTATTAGGAAAGAGGTCCATCTTTGCGGCGCAAAGGCTTTTTTGTG
>JBCDIO010000340.1:0-5046 GCA_038748815.1 Bacteroidota bacterium | reverse complement strand
GTCGACGATCTTTTACAATCTGGCAAACAGGATTTTAACTTTACCCAGCGGAAGGTGATGAATGCCTACCAAAATTCTAGGCTCATCGACCAAGGATACTTCCGAAATCCAAAGTTGCTCGAAATATTCGAATTCATAATGGGAAAGAATATTGTACCCTTCCAAACGATCAATTTCATCGAAGGCAGTGAACAACGTGCGCATTCGGATTCGATCCACATGACGACTTACCCCGAGGGATATTTAATTGCCGCCTGGACAGCCTTGGAACCCACTAGCCTGGACAATGGAGCCTTATTTTACTACCCTAAAAGCCATCGCTTACCGTACGTGACTTGTATCGACTACAATGCTGGAAATACCCGTTGGAGGTTGGGTCAAAATAGTTACAAAAAATACGAGGAAAAAATCGATCAGGTCATCGCAGAAGAGCAGTTAGAGATACAGCACTTTATGGCTCAGCCGGGAGATGTTCTAATCTGGCATGCCAACCTACTACACGGCGGTAGTCCTATTCAAGAAGCCGGTAGAACCCGTCGCTCTATGGTGGCCCACTACTTTTGTGAAGATGTTATTTGTTACCATGAGTTGAGTCAACGCCCTGCCATGTTAGATCTGCAGAATGCAAAGGCTAACTAATTGCGTATGAGGTGATCCGACTTTTCACCTTAAGAATTTGGCGAATGTCTTCTAGGTCAACTTCATAGGGCTGATACACGGTATGGTTATCCGAGATCAACCGTAGGTAACGGACCTTATTATCTTCCTTTACCTGTTGAATGCGCTTAGCCACCACTACATCGGTAACGATTACATAGACGTGATTATCCCGTAATGGATCGCCCCGCTCGATCGGTTCGCAAACCACTAAGTCACCATTGGTGATGGTTGGCATCATGCTATCACCGGAAATCTCAAAAGCCATCAATTTACCTTCCAAACTCGGCAAGGAGAACTGCTGTAGGCTATCTAAGAATGTAGTATCCTGATGCTCTAAAGCATAACCAGCTAGGGCTCGATTGGGTACTAACGTAATATTCCGTCGACCGGAGAATTGCCGATCATCCATGTGGTGTACTGCCAATTCTCCACCTTCTCCTCTTCGAAACATCTCGTCGCTGAGCCCAAATAAATAGTTGGCATTGATCGAATAGAAGTTGAATAATTGGTTGAGCTGATCAATCGTAATATTGCGCTGCCCCTTAAGAATGGAATTAATTACATGATTGTAAGTCCCCAGTTGTTTGGCAATATCCGATTTGCCTTTGATTTTGTTGCGTCTTTCCAACTCCGAAAAAACTAGTCTAAATCGCTGGTTTACAATATTTTCTAAAAAGTCACCCATTTTTTATAAAACAAAAAGTGTATTCACGATGGATTTATAAAACATTTTGTTTTATATTTGAACCATCAACTATGATTTTTGAAACAATTTACTGTAAGTAAGATACAAAAGTTTTCACAAACCAATTGATATGGACCAAAAGACAAACAAAAGGATCGAAATAGAGGAGCGTCCGAAGGCCTATCAAGGTACTTTGTTTCAAGAATACCGCCAATTAAAAGAACGAGTATTCAAGCAAACTAACCCCACGTCGTTCGTATTGACGCTCCGCCGAGTTTTTCTGTTCATGCAGAAACTATCCGTAGCTTTAAAATATCAGCTACACCAATATTTACCTGGTGCCGAAAGGCTCCCCTGGCTAAAAATAGCTGCTGCCGCTGCCTTAATCATCATCGTTTTTCGCAAAGACTTACAGCTTAAGGTAAATCTATCTGGTAATGCCATGGAAATTACCGATGAGCAGGAAGAAAATAAAGGACAACAAACACGACTAGCCGCCGCCTCGGGCTTTAGCTCGCTTTGGTCCGACGAAAAAGAAGCAATAGATCCATTTAGAGAATTGCCGGGAGACAGCCCAAAAGAGCGCGCTTTCAAAAGCTATATCCGTCGCTTTAAAAAAGTCGCCAAAGCCGAAATGGATAAATACGGTATTCCCGCCAGTATCAAGATGGGGCAAGCCTTACTAGAAAGCGATGCTGGTCGGAGTAAATTAGCTTCCAGGAATAATAACCACTTTGGGATGAAGTGTTTCTCCAAATCCTGCAAAAAAGGACATTGCTCAAACTTTTCCGACGATCATCATAAAGATTTTTTCCGCAACTACGAAAGTGGTTGGGAAAGCTGGCGAGCCCATAGTAAAATGATCACTACGGGAAGATATAAAGGTCTTCTTAAGCACCAAACAGACTACAAAGCCTGGGCTAAAGGGCTAAAAGAAATTGGTTATGCGACCGATCCAAATTACGTTCGTAAACTGACCAATTTGATCGAGGAATACCAGCTATACCTACTGGATCAGTAAATAAAAACCCGACCTAATAGGTATTTTCCAACTTGACTTTTGTGCGTTATTTCTATCATAACTTAGAAGAACTATAAGAAAGTAGTTTTCTCATGTATGTTCTGGGTCGGCCGCAAGCAAAACTGCTTGCGGCCTTTTTTGAAACCAGCTTATCATTCCCTTTGTTATTTTTATACACACAATGGATGCCGAGCTTTTTCTGACCAAATCTTTGAACCATGAGTACCAACCCTCCCAGTATTGGAGATTATTCCCCGGGAATCTTAAGTCTTCTCCCTATGATCTACGTTGCCTGGGCCGATCAAGTATTGAGTCCTAGCGAAGTCCGGGTCCTACAACATAAAGTGAGCCAACTCGCCTCTTTGACAGCAGACGATTTAGAACTCATCCAGAAATGGACAAATCCACAGAGTCCTCCTTCCAGGGAGTTATTCCAAAATTGGCGGATTATCCTTTCTGGCTATGCGGCTCAACTGCCTACTGCACAGCGCATTTCACTTGCTGCCCTTGGCCTCGAAATGGCCAAATCCGTAAGTGGTCAAGCCACGACCTGGACGGAGAAGAATGTAAAGTCTTCCCTCGAAGAATTAGAAGAAGCCTTGGGGCTAGTACGAGAGGAAACCTACAAGAGCCTTTTCCCTGAGCCTCTCCCCAGCTTAGTTCCGGAAGAGCCCATACACCTCGACATCCAAAAGCTACGCAAACATTTAGATGCTCCTCACGAAGACCTCCGCGAGCGAGTACGAAGTTTACTCTCTGATCCTGTATTTCAAGTTGGAATCCTTAGAGACAAAAAAGACTATCGAGATCAGGTACTCCAATGGACTAAGCTACTAGCCAAACAAGGCTATGGTGCTATCTCATACCCAGAAGCCCAAGGTGGTAAGGATGATATCGGTGCCTATACCACCATCTTTGAAATGCTGGGCTTCCACGATCTAAGTCTTACCATCAAGTTTGGAGTCCAATTCGGACTGTTTGGTGGAAGTATACTGGCTTTGGGTAGCCGTAAACATCACGAAAAATATCTTGCTCAGGTCGGCAAACTCGATTTAGCAGGGTGCTTTGCTATGACCGAGACGGGCCATGGTTCCAATGTACGTCAACTAGAAACTACGGCGATTTACGAACCGGAGACCAAAGAATTCATTATCCACAGTCCCCATCGGAATGCGGGGACAGAATATATAGGTAATGCCCTACACAGTCGGATGGCTACGGTGTTTGCACAGTTAATCGTTCGTGGAGAGAATCAGGGGATTCACGCACTACTTGTCCCCCTACGGAACGAAAATCATCAGCTTCTACCGGGTGTCACGGTAGAAGATAACGGTTATAAACTAGGCCTCAACGGGGTAGATAATGGTCGAATTTGGTTTAACCAAGTACGGGTACCCCGTGAAAATTTGTTAGATCGATTTGCTCAAGTCGACGAAGATGGGACTTACCAAAGTCCCATTGAAAATCCTTCTAAGCGTTTTTTTACCATGCTAGGTACGCTAGTCGGTGGCCGGGTGGCGGTACCTCGTGCGGGCTTGAGTGCGGCAAAGAAAGGGCTCTTGGTAGCTACTCGCTATGCTTTGAAGCGACGTCAGTTTGGGAAAGACTTCAAATCACCGGAGACGCTACTTCTTGATTACCCAAGTCATCAGCGTAGGCTATTACCACTAATTGCTAAAAGCTATGCTCTAGATGCTGCTCTCACTTATTTAACGCATCGATTTGTACACCGCGACGAATCCGAAATGAGAGAAATTGAAACCCTGGCCGCCGGACTGAAATCCTACTCGACTTGGTTTACTACCAAAGCTCTACAAGAATGTCGCGAAGCTTGTGGTGGAAAGGGGTACTTATGGGAAAATGAATTTGCGGACTTAAAAGCTGATTCTGATATTTTCACCACCTTCGAAGGAGATAATACGGTTCTCATGCAGCTTGTAGCACGTGGTCGTTTATCGGCTTTCCAGAATGAATTTAACGAAGACGGTATGGTCGGTTTACTGCGCTATGTATCCGCCCGTTTCATTACCCCCGGAGCTTTGCAAAACTCTCTTTCTTTTGCCTCAACTAATCCAGAGCATCTAAGAGATCCCAAGTTTCATGTAAATGCTTTCGAGTATCGGGAGCAGCGCTTATTGATGGGGGTCGCCGAACGCTTGCGTGGTAAGATTAAAGGAGGTATGGATTCTTACAAGGCTTTCTTGGAGTGCCAAACGCATCTTTTAAAATTAGCGGAAGCCTACATCGAGCGAGTAGTCTTAGAGAAATTTTTAGATTCTAATGCACAAGCAGATCCTGAAATAGTCCCGAAACTGGAGCAGCTTGCTCAGCTTTACGCACTAAACGCTATTGAGACTGATAAAGGGTGGTTCCTGGAAACAGGATTCATTAGTGCTGATAAATCGAAAGCGATCCGCCGCGAAGTGGACCGCTTATGTGCAGAAGTTAGAGTTTTCGCGGGCAACCTAGTGGAAGGCTTCGGCATTCCCGAAGTATTAATCAAAGCACCGATTGCGAAGCACTAGTCTTTACTGCAAAGCGGCTATCGGCCGATAGCCGCTTTGCGTAATCGCTGCAAGAAAGGAGAAGCGAAAATAAAATCCTGCAAGGTTTCATTGTTGCTTTCTAAAACCTCCAATTTATGACCTTGCCAAGCTAACTCGCCTAAGTGCAACAACGC
>JBCDIO010000339.1:0-5048 GCA_038748815.1 Bacteroidota bacterium | reverse complement strand
CAGAATTTGACTTAGACCAGGTTCACGCTGGGAAAATGACCCCAATTTTCTTACAAATAGTTGCCTTTGCTTCCAATAGGTATCAAATTTGGGCTATTCATCTCTTATTTACGTCTACGCCCCGAGTACTCGGGGCGTAGACGTATAAAGGCCTTTAAGGATACACTGCACATGATACCCAGCCATATTTTCAAAGACCTTTTGGTCGTAGAACTTGCCTCCGTACTAGCCGGCCCTGCCGTAGGGCAATTCTTTGCGGAACTCGGTGCCCGTGTGATCAAAGTGGAAAACAAAAAAACAGGAGGCGATGTCACGCGGTCCTGGAAATTACCCACCGAAAATCCCAACCAAGCCTATTCGGCTTATTACCACAGTATCAACTGGAATAAAGAAACCCATTTACTCGACCTGCGCTCTGAGTCGGACCGAGCACAAGTGCTAAACTGGATTCAAAAAGCTGATCTGGTAGTAGCCAATTTTAAAGCAGGCTCTGACAAAAAACTAGGTTTTGACTACGAGCACTTAAAGGTTCAAAACCCTCGGCTCATTTACGCCTCTATTTCTGCCTATGGGCCGGATGATCCTCGCCCGGGATTTGATGCGATGATCCAGGCAGAGACCGGATGGATTTACATGAATGGAGACCCAGAAGGACCGCCGGTAAAAATGCCCGTAGCACTCATGGACATTCTCGCCGCCCATCAATTAAAGCAAGGTGTACTCGTAGCTTTATTACAACGAGAAAAGACTGGCAAAGGAAGCCGAGTAGACGTATCTTTGTTCGACACCGGTGTGGCATCCCTGGCGAATCAAGCTAGTAATTGGCTGAACGTAGGCCAACTGCCTGAACGAACGGGAAGCCAACATCCGAACATTGCCCCGTATGGCGACATCTTTTATACTCGGGACCAATATCCAATTATCCTAGGCACAGGTACCCAACGTCAATTCGAGGCATTGTGCGATATTCTGGACCTTCCTTCATTAAAGCAAGATAGCCGCTATGCTACCAACCCCCGGCGGCTAGTAAACAGAGTACTGCTCAATCAGCAGTTAGAAACAGCATTCTCTCAACTTGATTGGGAGACGCTAAAAGA
Organism: Bacteroidota bacterium; assembly: GCA_038748815.1. GTDB lineage: Bacteria > Bacteroidota > Bacteroidia > Chitinophagales > Saprospiraceae > JBCDIO01. The sequence goes on along the minus strand of JBCDIO010000339.1, from coordinate 3,951 downwards.
CCGGAGCACAGCCCAAGGGGTCACCCTAGCACCAGTCAATAACTTGGAAGCGGTATTTAAACTACCCGCCGCACAAAAGCTTATTCTCGAAGAACAAAAAGACGATCAAAGTCATAGCAAACGGGTACGTACTGTCGTCTTCCGATTGCAAGTCTAGAAAGACGAAAAAGATTGAATTATGAGAAAACACTTCATCGGTATTCTCCTTTGCTGGGGAGTATCCTGGACCATATCCGCCCAGAATTGCCTACCCAGCGGAATCATTCTATCCACCCAAACCCAAATGGATGGATTCATCTTTGCTTTTCCTGATTGCGATAGCATTGGCGGAAACGTAACTATCGCTGCCGACGCCGACGATCCAATCGTTGACCTCAGCTCCCTCCACAATATTGTAGCCATCGGTGGCGACCTCACCATTAGCAATCATATTGAGCTTAACAGTTTAGAAGGGCTTAACCAACTCGCTTACGTTGGCGGCAGCCTCCATCTAACGGCTAATCAACAGCTCTCTGAACTCCTAGCCCTCCAGAACTTGCGAGAAATTGGAGGCCTCATCATCGCCCAGCACGATAGCCTCCAAATCATCGAAGGTTTTGCGCAACTACTCCGCATTCACGGTGATTTAATCATCGAAGACAACCCATTACTCCAAGAAATTCGTGGATTCGAACAAGTCGATTCCCTACTAGGAAATAGCTTCTTTCTAGATAATCCGATGCTCCACACCATCGATGGCTTTGACGGGTTACTAACGATTGGCGGTGATTTGGAAGTAAAAAATAACAGTGTTCTAACGACTATTCAGGCGTGGTCCAATGTGCAACAAATTGGGCTCGGCCTTCGTATTCGCCAGAATGAACAACTTTCTGCCCTACCCCCTTTCACGGAAATAGATTCCATTGGAGAGAGCCTCAGCCTCATTAGCCTTCCTCTCATTCCCGAGATACCCGATTTCCCAGATCTGGTTTTCATTGGCGGAAGCCTTGATATTTCAGCCCTCGATCTTGTTGAAGATTTAGATGGTTTTGCGGCTTTGAAACATACCCAACAATGGCTAATTACCGAGAATTTAGCCTTACAATCCATTGATAGCTTAAGCCAAATTGATCCGGGCTCCATTCAGTCTCTAACGATCAATTTTTGCCCCGAACTAAGTATCTGTGCTTTGGAAAATATTTGTAGCTATCTAGAATTGGAAATCGGAGTCAGCGATTTTGACACGAATGGTACCGGCTGTAACGACGAACAAGAAATATTGGATATCTGTAATCCGCCGATCAATGCGGTCACTCAAGTACCCGGACTCCATATTACCACCTATCCTAATCCAACCAAGGGTATACTCCATTGGTCGGGACCTTCGGTAGAATATTTCCGGTTGTACGATGCACAAGGAAGCCTGCTACAAATGATTGAATCACCCGGATCAACCATTCAGTTATCGGTACATAGCTCCGGCATTTACTGGGCTCAGTGGACCATTGACGGAGCCTCACATTTAGAAAAAATTTGGTATACAGACCGAGAATAGTAGGGTGTAAACAACGATGAGCGTTTTAAGTGTACAGCATATTAATAAGCACCATCCCTCTTAACTATCTTGAATCACGCTCAAATTTTAATGCATGCGATACTTACTAGTGCTACTACTGGGTTCCGTTTTATTCTGGTCTTGCTCAGACGATGAGTTAGACGATATTACCATCGAGGATGATTGCTACCAATTAGTCTTTCCGATACAGTTGACCGATGGGGATCAAATCATTGACGTAGCCAATTACGCCGAATGGGAAGCCTTAGAAGAAAACTGCGACGATCCAGAATGCTTCGAGTTGGTTTTCCCTTTGCAAATTACTGTAGGGGATCAAATCGTTGACATTGCTGATGCCGACACCCTGGAAGATTATGGAGAAGAATGTGGAGATGAGGCCAATGAGGAAGATTGCTTTGAATTCGTTTTCCCACTTAGCCTCAGTGTTGATGGCCAAATATCTACCGTGAATTCTTACGAAGAATGGGATGCCTTGGAAGATAATTGTCAGACGGATGATTGTACTGAACTCGTTTTTCCATTACAAATAATGGTCGGAGATATGATCATTGATATCCCAGACGAGGATACCCTAGACCAGTACTACGAAGATTGTGAAGAGGACGAAGGAGAAAATGACGACTGCTTCGACTATGTGTTTCCCTTCCAGGTAATCCAAGATGGCTCCACCATCGATATCAATAGCTACGATGAACTGGATGCCCTGTGGGAAAGTTGTGAAGAAGAGGATTGCTTTGTCTACGTCTTCCCTATCCAGGTGGTCCTTGAAGGCCAAACAATAGATGTAATGGACGATGACCAACTCGAACAATACTACGAAGATTGCGAGGGAGAGGAGGGTCCTTGTTTCGATCTAAACTTCCCCATTCAAGTACTCCAAGGTGATTTACTGGTTGATGTCAGTTCTTACGACGAGCTCGAAGATTTGGAGGATAATTGCGCAGTAGATGATTGTGTTAGCTGGGTCTTCCCTATGCAGATTATTGTCGGGGATATGATCATAGATGTTAGCTCGGAAGAAGACTTGGAAGCTTATAGCGATCTCTGCGAATACGAAAATGAAGAAGAGAATGAATGTCTGGAATTTGTTTACCCCTACGAAGTAGTTTTCCAAGGGCAGACCTTTACCATCAATTCCGATGAGGACTTAGAGCCCATTGAAATTCAATGCGACGATGATTGTTATGTATACGTCTTTCCCCTGCAAATGGCCTTTGGTGATCAGTTAGTAGACATCACCGGCTATGATGATTTTGATTACTACGATTTCATCTGCGAACTACAAGGTTTGGAAGGATTCATCACTTGCCTGAATATCGTATATCCACTGACCTACGCGATGCCCAACGGCCCTTACATTTCTGGTAATACACAGAATGAGCTAGGTAGTTTAATAATGACCTGGCTGGAAAACAATCCCGATGCCCAGGGAGACATTGTTTTACAAATGCCCGTCAATGTAGAATTGGCGGATGGCACCATTCAGACTTATACCAGCTACGAGGATGTACTACAAGATGAAGCTGCCTGTCAAGATTAAGCCCGTATCAAAAGAGCAATATAAAGAAGGCCCTTCCGAAAATCGGGAGGGCTTTTGTTTCTTTCCCCAATAAGCAGGCAGGAACTTTTTGTCTATAAGTCACCGTGCTGTTTTCCGCCCAAACCTGCAGGGTAGAGATAGTATACGTCCACGACCACAACCTCTCAGAATATCGGGTAGGTAATTTACTCATCCTCATTTCCGTACCCCCTCGGTGGTTATACCGAACCTTTTCTGACGGCAACAAGTATCGCTAGTTGGACCTGGACCGTGTAGATGGGCATAGCCACGCTGAACTACTATGGGGCGAATGGGCTTGTGGTCCCCGTTAGAGCCTGATAGTTTCAGTACGATCTTTAGCCTGCTATACCCTTTTTCATTACCCCAATGAATGCTACTTTCCCGGAGAATATAACACCCTCTATCACAGCTCTAAAGATGGAGGTTCTACCAATACCTTTTAGACAGAATGAAAATCAAGACATTCGCTTTAAGGAGGACGGCCGTGAATAGCGGTGGGACATTTATACCCAAAACGAAAGGGTTTGAATTGTTCTCGCTCGCCCTTGTACTTCGCGTTCCCTTTCCCAAGCCACCTCGCTTTGAATATAACGATCCTTGAGGAAGCAACAGGGCAGCATAAACCGGATCGTTGGGCAGCTGATTTTGGCAACGAACATCCTTTTTGAGTGATTTTCCGTATGTAGAATAATTACACCTCTCCATAAAAAATAGCTACAAATACATCGCTATGGTTATTCTCCGTTTTGCATTTTTCACGGTTCTTCTTTATTTCGGTTCTTCAGCGAACGCACAAGACACCCTTCTCACTCAATACCCTAACACTCAGCAACGT
>JBCDIO010000338.1:0-5053 GCA_038748815.1 Bacteroidota bacterium | reverse complement strand
TTCAAAAGGTTACCCTGTTCATCATACACTTCCAAATACCTTTCTTCTTACTATGCTCGAAGCGGCCTTCATCTCATAGCTGGCCATTTTTTGGATTTCCGTATTCATCAATTCCGGAGATATCCTTTATATTCTTCCCGTTGATTGGGTGGAAAAAAAGGAATCAGTCGTGCCTGTTTTATCCTTCAATATACAAATCCTTCATCATCCTCTGAAAAAGATCGTAAAAGAAGAAGTCCTCAATCATAGATATTGAAGTGCTATGCCTAAAACCGTTTTTTCCTTCTATCAATACCAAAAGGAGAAGACATATGGTTCAAGCAGGATTGGTGGAATTATAAAGGCTAGTATACTCCCTAACAATAAAGTAAGCATCGCATTTATTCCCTCTCCCAGGACATAGGAGGCCCCCCAATTAAGGAGTACACGTCGAATGGCATTTACTTTACAACTTCCGCAACTCCTTCTTCAGAATCTTACCGATAGCACTCATCGGTAACGCATCTAGAAATTCTACCGAGCGTGGATATTTATACGCCGCGATATGCTCCTTGGTATATTCGATAATATCGTTGGGCTCGGCTTGGGCGCCTTCTTTGAGTACCACGTAGGCTTTAATTTCTTCCCCGAGTTTAGGGTCCGGTAGTCCAACCACGGCAACTAAAGAAACCGCTTCGTGCTTGATAATGACTTCCTCCACTTCGCGCGGATAGACGTTCAAGCCACCACGAATGATCATATCCTTGGTGCGGTCTACGATGAAGAAGAATCCATCTTCGTCTTTGATAGCAACATCGCCCGAATGCAACCAACCGTCGGTTATGGTCTGCGCATTGGCTTCGGGCTTATTGTAGTAGCCTTTCATCACATTGTGTCCGCGGTACCAAAGCTCCCCTTTCTCTCCAACGGGCACCTCGTTCCCCTCACTATCGACTAATTTTACTTCTACACCCCAAATGGGGGTACCGATAGAGCCAGGTTTGCGACCACCCGAATTGAGTTGATTGAAGGTCACCACCGGCGAACCTTCTGACATCCCGTAACCTTCCATAATAGGTACTTCGAAGCGGGCTTCAAAGTCTTCTAAAACCTGCACGGGCAACGAAGCACCTCCCGATACGCAAAGGCGCAGATTGCCCGCAATTTCATCGTAATTGAATTCTTCCCCGTGATAATTCAAAAGCCCCCAATACATGGTAGGAACCCCGGCAAAGATGTTGACCTTATGCTTTTGCATGAGGCCAAAAACCTGAGCTGCGTCGAAACGCGGTAAGAGAATATTGGTCGTTCCGCGCAAAACGCCGGCATTCAGCAGGCAAGTCATGGCGAAAATATGGAAGAGCGGTAAGACGATTAACTGGATATCTTGCTCATCACCATTGAAGAGATCTCGACTGGCGATGGCATTCATCATGAGGTTAGAATGGGACAATTCGGCCCCTTTCGGACGTCCGGTAGTCCCGGAGGTATAGATGATTACCGCGCTATCGTGCGGACTGGTTCGTACGGTCTCATAACCGTAACCTTGTCCTGCCATTAGAGACCCCAGGGTGGCGACGCCCTCCTGCGGAGCTGGCATTTCTGGTTTCGGCATGATCATAAAGAAATGTGCACAAGCGAGTGCCTCCACAAATCCAGCTAAGCCCATTTGCCCCATAGGCAACTCATCCGTTCCGATGAAGCAGAAATAGGCCTTAGCTTCACTGTCTTGGAGATGATAAGCAATTTCGTCTTTCTTCAACAAGACACTCAGTGGCACCACTACCCCACCCGCTTTGAGAATACCGTAGTACACGATAGGGAAATACGGCAGATTGAAACAACTCAAAGCTACCTTATCGCCCGGTTGAATCCCCTTCGCCGTGAGGCCATTAGCCACCTGATTAGCCGCTGCGTTGACCTGTGCGTACGTCAAGGTGGTATCCATGAAGGTAAAGGCGGCTTTATTGGGGTAGCGGCGAGTGCTGTCTTCGAGAACAACGGAGAGGTTTAGCATGGTTCGAGTGGTTTAAAGCATGAGGGAAAGAGGTCTGGCAGAAGGTAGCGATTTTTCATTTATTCCGCGAAATCCACGGGTAATTAATTATTTTTCGGCAAAAAGAAGGTATGCCCCAAGATTCTATTGAAAAAGAACTTAATCCCACAGCAATGCACATTTTCGTTGGTGAAACGAAGCACCTAGCCTTGTTCTTTAAATGGGATCTCTACCTGCAAATGCCAACTCTTTTAGCCGAATTCCTATACGGATGGTTGCAATCTTCCAATCCGGTCAAAATCATTGAAGATACCTCCTCCTGCGTTATTATTTTTTCCAGCGACGAGATGCCCGCAGATATCATCCAGACGCAGGCCAATCACGCCTTACAACAGTATCAAAAACGCCAACGATTAAAACGTTTGTTGGGGCAAACAACGCTTGATATAAAATTCAAAGTGCTACCTTATTCTCATTTAGATTACGAAGTCACTATCGAAGATGAGAAGATGAAGATGAGGCTATTTTACAATCCGAATAAAAAATAAAATATCACAATTTCCACCAACGAGACCACTTATTTCCGTCGTTCTTTCTTTCGGTATTTTATGACTCTACGCTTAGTGACCTGGGGTTTCTTTAACTCAATTAGATTATCTCGATGATCAAAAGTAAGAGCAAGTAAAAGGACTTCGTCGTTGGAAATAGTAATCGAAACGGGTCCTTCCGCCGTTCCCGTAACCTGCGTTTGATAATGGATGGTTTGCCAATTGAAATCATTGACTTTTTTGGATCGAATTGATTCAATCAAACCAAAATCATCGTACGTCCACTGAATGTACGCGGTATCGCGGCTACCGTTTTCAAATTCCCGAATTTGGGTACTCGACGTCAAGCGCGCACCTTCCCAGGTATAATCCTCTTGGTACCAAGCAACTCCGGGCCCAAAGTAATGACCCAGGAATTTAACGGAGGCTGGTCGATTTTCGGCATTGTATCGGACCGAATAATCTAGGCGATTGCTCGCTACATTATACCAGAAAAAAGTATTTCCTTGTCGTTCGGCTCTTTGCAACTCGCCACCGAAGCCTTGCTGAATAAGGAAACTATCCTCATCTCGGCGATGAATATCGTCCGGATGTTTCCCTCGGTATCGTTTAGTTAAATACCCCGCCTGGTCATATTCGTAGGTCCGGGAGTTAAATCGATCGTCCGGATTATGGACAATCGTTTGATTATCTAATACTTCGGTAAAAACAGTATCGTGTAGACGGCGATTGGGACCTCCTACGTAGGTCCAATAGGAATCAACCCAGGCTACATTCTTTATTTCTCGGTCCCGATGAAATTGTAACATTCCGTACGGACTAAGGTAGATTCCCTGGGCGTATGGATTCAGGAACAGAGCATTCGTTTCTTGAATCAAGCCAACCAAACGCATCGGACTGATCTGGCTGTACAGAGAGGGTCTAGCCGAAAAAGTTAAGAATAGAAGGAAACAGATTTGGTAAAAGCGGGTATTGATTTTCATCATAACTCTATCTACAATATGCCTTACTCAATATGGGATAAATCCTCCCCCAAACGTCTATTTTGATTCAATTGCTCTATCCGCTCCATTTCTTCGGGCAGAAGAGCAAAGTCAAATAAGTCCACATTCTGGGCAATCCGTTGGGGGTTTACCGACTTCGGAATAACCGCTACCCCCCGTTGGATAAGCCAGCGCAAAGCTACCTGCACCGCTGACTTCCCATGGTTTGCCCCAATTTGCACTAAGTCCGGAATCTGGAGAACTTCGCCCATCATAATCGGGCGCCAAGCTTCCAATTGGATTTGATTGGACTGGGCAAAGGCTAGTAATTCAGGCTGACTCAAATGCGGATGCATTTCTACTTGGTTAACCGCCGGAACTACTTCGAAATGTTCGATTAGGTCTTGCAGCTGGGCAATACTAAAATTGCAGACGCCAATCGCTTTCACCCGTCCTTCTGCGTATAGCTTTTCCATGGCTCGATAGGTCTCCCGGTATTTACTTTTTACGGGCCAATGAATAAGGTAAAGATCCACATAATCCGTTTGTAGTCGATGCAGGCTTTGGTCAAAGGAAGCGAGGGTCTTATCGTAGCCTTGTTCGGTATTCCAGACTTTGGTGGTTAAGAATAGATCAGATCGGTGTATTCCACTCTTTTGGAGGGCTTTACCCACGCCCTCCTCGTTGCCATAGGCAGCAGCGGTATCTATTTTTCGGTAGCCGGCTTGTAGAGCTGCGGCAATCGCTCCTTCCACCTCGCCATCGTTTTGTGCAAAGAGGGAACCCAATCCCACCGCGGGCATTTCGAGTCCATTATTGAGAATAAAGGAAAGCCGTATTGTGTTGGTCTTCATATTTGCGGGGATTAAAAAATGTTATGTATTACCTGGCCTGATGTGGAACAGGCCTAAAGAGAAAACAAATGAGTCTCAAAATCGCATGATCTCCTTTTTAACTTTTTCCGTATATAGGAGAGAATCTACTAAATCAATGAATCATGCAGCGTACCCTACTTCCCTTTTTATTCGTCCTTTGTTTTATCGGATTTCAAGCTTGTGAGCAAGGTGCCAAAGAACAAGAGGTAACCTCGCCCCAAATATCGACTATCCTGGAAGAGCAGTTCGACCTCCGCAATGACTCCGTCATTTTCAGCTCAGGGACGATTGAAAATTTTGATCAAGCCGGAAACTCCATCGACGTTTATTGGCTCAATGAAACTAGAGACACTGTCTTGCGTTTCTACCGCAAGTACGATAATAACCAACAACTCATTGGTGCCGAATACTACGAAGAGGGAGACAGCCTACCAAATTTAGATACCGTTTACTTTAACACGGCTGGTCAGAAAGTCGAAGCCTCTTTAAACGCCGAAGGAATCGTCACGTGGAAGTCGACCATCACAGAAGATGAAGCCGGTAACGAAGTGCTCCGCAGGTACGAAAACGGTAAGGGTGAACCCCGAGGTTTAGATAGCGCGTATTTCGACACCAAGAATCGACTCGTAAAGGGTTTTTATCAGAATGCGGCCGGGAAAAAATATAGCATCC
>JBCDIO010000337.1:0-5053 GCA_038748815.1 Bacteroidota bacterium | reverse complement strand
TTTTAGGCAGAAGCACCTGTACGTTTCCGGACCTCCAGTATAGGCCTTGCTTCGCTCTATTTATCCGGAATAGCAGAATTGTACTAATTTACCCAGCTCAAAGAAGTAAGCTAATGAAGGTAATAATTGCGGGTAGTACGGGAATGATTGGACAATTGATCTTAGATAGTTGCCTGCGTTCTGATAAAGTAACCGAAGTGGTAAGCTTGGTGCGTAAGCCTACTGGAAGAGATGTCGATAAACTAAGCGAAATAGTGATCCAAGACTTTGGTGACTATTCGACCCATGCAGCCTTATTTCAAGGCGTAAACCAGGCCTTCTTTTGCATCGGGGTTTACACGGGCCAGGTGCCAGATGAATTGTTCAAAACCATCACCGTTGATTACGCGGTTGAGTTTGCAAAAGCGCTAAAAAATAATAGCCCACAGGGAACTCTGTGCTTACTTAGTGGTGCGGGGGCGGATAGAACCGAAAAGAGCCGTACAGCTTTCGCTCGGTACAAAGGGATGGCCGAAAATCAAATCCATGACCTCGGGTTAGATTTCTACACTTTCAGGCCGGGATACATTTATCCGGTAACCCCTCGTAAAGAACCCAATGCCCTCTATCGTATATCAAGAGCGTTATACCCGGTCATTCGGATGTTTGGGGAAAATTCTAGCATCAAGTCTACCGAGCTGGCAGCAGCTATGGTTAAAGTAGCTCAAAAAGGAGCAGATCAGGAGATTTTAGAGAATCAGGACATCTTGGCACAACTAGAATAGTTCTATTAGGTAAGATAGAATATTCGTCAAGCCGAAGCGTAGCCGGTTATTCTACTACAATTGCTTTAGATCTCCCTGCTTGTTCCTTTCAATCCTTTTAAGAGGCAGGAATGGTGGCCTCCATGTCGAGAGTGTACTTAGGTAGCCACTTTCGTTATGATTCTGAGGAAGGGTTCCAACTAGGAAAGAAAATTGGAACCTATGCGAATCAGCACTTTTTAGCGCCTATTCCGAAGGAGTAATAATGGGGTGTAGCATTTCCAACTGATGCTTTTCGCCTATCTCGGTCACACCAGCTTACTCAAACTGCTTTCTGAAGAAAACACCTGGATTGAGGTCTGTCATTGTAAACCGGCTTTCGTTCAGGTTGAGGGCTAACCCGAATTGATGTCCACGTTTATCTACCCCAAGTCTGATGCGTTGCACGCTGCTCAGGTGGCCGAGTTGCCCGAAAGCGGAGAATAATTCCAAGCTGGTGTATAGTTTCCATTGTTCGCTCAACGCGGGGGAATAACGGAGAATGGAAAACCAACTGAAGAGCAACTCGTCGTTGAGGTTGATCGAGGGTAAGGCATAAATTATAAGGGATTTCTTCGCCTTGAAGTAATGAATGCCAGCATCTATGCCTGAGCCTCTGCTTGAAATGCGTCCAATGACCGTACCACCAAAACCAGAGGATGCGGTGTAATTAAGGTAAGCTCCGGTAAACAGATCGGTGGATTGTTCATCATAGGCAGCCGTAGCTCGTGCCCGTGAAAAAAGAGAGAGTTTAGACTCGCCCGTAAAGAAGCTGAGGTACTGAGCGTCAATAAATACCCGCTCAGTACCTGGCATAACTTCAAAACTTTGTGCATTCCCCGCGATGGACAGTTGCATCCACCAGAAGAAAAATATGAATCTTTGCATGGAAGAAGAATGGGCAGCTCATTAGCCGCCCTATTCGTTGATTACTTAGCTAATTGTTCTACCACCATCCTAGCGGCCGCCGCGCCGGAATTTTGTTGTTGCCCAGTAATTAAATTCCCATCCTCAATGGCGTAGGAACTAAAGGCTGGTGCTACTTTGAAGGTCGTATTCGGAATTTTCCGTGCTTCTTCCTCGATCCAGTATGGCTGGATTTTCTGCCCTACGGCCTTATCCGCAAAGGCTTCTTCGGCATCGGCAAAGCCTGTCCAGGTTTTGCCAGCAACGATAAGCTCTCCGTCTGGCTTGGTGGCTTCCAGCAGTAGAGTGGTCGAATGACAAACGGCGGCACTTGGTTTTCCAGCCGTAAAGAATCCAGCAAATAATTGTGATAAGTCGTGATTGCCCCTAAAGGTATACATCGGCCCCTGGCCACCCACGAGGAAGATGGCATCGTAGTCTTCGGTTTTTACTTCCGCTAAGGGCTTGGTATTTTCTAGCATCTCCCGAAACCAATCAAGCTGAAGGTACCCCAGGGAGATTACGTCGTGAGCGGAGTACCCACTAGGGTCCGTAGGATTGGAGTAACCGTCCATTTCAATTTTGCCACCTTCCGTGGAAGCAAGCTCTACCTCGTAACCCGCTTCCTGGAAAACGTGGAGTGGGTGGGTTAGTTCGGCCGCCCAAAAGCCAATGGGCCATCCTGTTTGCTTCGAAACGGCCGGGCTGCTGGCAACCATGAGTATTTTGCCCTTGTAAGGCATGCCATGGGCGTGCACGTAGGCTTGTGTTTCTTTGAGCTCCACCATTGTCATAGCTGCCTTTGGCTCCACCTCGTTTTCCTGTGATTGGCAGGAAGAAGTAACGAATAGGAAGCTTAGTAATAAGAAGATTAATTTACTTTTCATCGTTGCACACATTTTTAGTTTTACGATGAAGCAAAGCTAGCGGGCTTACTTACCTTTGCCAAGGTACTTACCAAATGGTATGGTACTTACTTTTAGGAAAGTGCACTCAAAATCAAGGGCTTATGCCGGATTTCATCTACAATAATAAAGTCTATTACAATCCTGTAGAGTTTGCGATGGATCGTATCGGCGGTACTTGGAAAATGCCGATTTTATGGCGGCTCAAAGACCAGGTTATGCGATTTAGTGAATTGAAAAAAGATATCCCTCACATTACGGATAAGATGCTCACTACCCAGTTGAGACAACTAGAAGCAGAAGGCTTCGTTCATCGGAAAGTCTATCCCGTAGTACCACCTAAGGTAGAATACTCTATGACCGAAAAAGGAAGAACTACCATTCCCATCATTGAAACCATTCGGAATTATGGCCTCGAGCTGATGGAAAGAGAGGGGATAGGAAAATAATAAGGGCGCGACCGCAGGTGCAGGGCCAAGATGATTTAGCAAAGGCATTGAAAAGGGAGTACGGGTAAGAAAACTATTGCAACTTAATTGCATTTGTGGACTAGTTGGCTATTTTTGTAACAACCTGGTCGTAAGCGGTACTCTTAGCTTTTAACTGCCAAGGAAGCGTTTACTTAAAGGCTGCTAGCAGTATCCAAGCGCACTGAGCAGAACGAACTGACCGAAGAAAAATAAATCCAGTATGAGACGTACACATTTCCTCAAGAGTATTCTTGGCTTAGGTTTACTTTCAACGTGGGGGTGTCAAACCGACAATAGCAAAGCCAGTTTTACTACGCTTGAATCTGGAGTAGGAGGAACGGATGAACCAGAAACACTTAAAGAATTGCGGCAAGAACTGAAAGCTGCTTGGCGTCGATCTGAATCCATTACGTTGACCAGTGTGGAGCAGATGCCTGACGAATTTTTCACCTTTAAATATACCGATGAGGCAATGACCTTTGCCGAACAGTGGCGGCATTGCGTCATCTACACTTGTGGACAACTAGCTGGGCGAGCGGGCATTAAAAACCCCTACAAAAAGGTGAAACTCCCGGTACAAATGCCCAAGGAAGACATCATCAAAGAGCTGAAAAATATGTACGCATTTGTACGGCAGTCCATTGAGGAACTTCCGGGTGAAAAACTCCTCGGTAAGATCGATTTTGCGGGTGAGGCAATTCCGCTTTGGCGGTTAATTTATTCTTTAGAAAATCACATCATCCATCATCGAGGTCAGTGCGTCGTTTATTTACGCCTCAACGGGGTAGTGCCTAAGGGCTACTATGGTTGGTAGCGGCTGCTACTTTGGGTGTTTATAGATAAAAAGCACAGAGCGCAGGTGCATTGGCCGGTATATGGCCATGTGGATATCTCATTGTGGCTCCTGGTGTCCGCGAGATATAGGGCCACTATCGATTAAGGTTAAAGGATAGTGAATTGAGGTAGTAGGGCGTCTTTTAGGCGTAAATACGTATGTTTGGAAACATTGATGGGGGCTGTAAGACAATAAACAATCTCTCGGTTAACATTTCAACTAGTTACCTGATGAAAGAAAGCTAAATGCAGCTACGCAACCAAGACACTTCAAATAGTAATTTTAGAATCATGTTTAAATTTTATCTGTCCCTGGCACTTTTGGTGCTCGTCTTAAGCTGCTCCCAACAGAGTGATGTACCTGAAATCTTAAGCTTGTCAAGTGGTGAAGTAGAGCGTATTAATGATTTCGAATCGGAGTATGTTGTCCCCAGAAATGTTGATGTCTGGCTGCCGAATAATTACTCAGCTGATGAAGCTTACGCAGTTCTTTATATGCACGACGGGCAAATGCTATATGATTCCACACGATCGTGGAATGGGCAAGAATGGGGAGTCGATGAGACGATGGGGAAGCTTTTAAAGGAAGGAGCTATTCGCAATACAATAGTAGTGGGAATATGGAATACCGAATTCAGACATTCGGAATATTTTCCACAAAAACCATTTGAAAGTTTACCTAAGTCATTTCAAGATTCGCTGCTGAACGATGTTAAGAGAGGTCAGGAACATGCGCTCTTTAAAACGGAAGTCTGCTCGGATAATTATTTGAAATTTATTGTAGAAGAATTGAAGCCGTTTATTGACAAAAAATATGCTACGCTCCCAGATGTACAAAATACCTTCATTGCCGGCTCAAGTATGGGCGGTTTGATTTCAATGTATGCACTGTGTGAATACCCCGAGGTATTCTTTGGGGCAGGATGTCTGTCGACACATTGGGTAGGTACTTTTGATACACTGAATAATCCTATCCCCCTGAAATTTGCTGAATATTTGGATGACAACTTGCCCGTTGCCAAGGACCACAAAATCTATTTTGATTACGGCACGGAAACACTCGATGCTTTATATGAACCCTATCAGCAGATCGTCGATTTAGTAGTTGCGGATCATAATTATGATGCAGAAAATTGGAAAACAATTAAGTTTGAAG
>JBCDIO010000336.1:0-5072 GCA_038748815.1 Bacteroidota bacterium | reverse complement strand
TACGAGGTCCGCATTCTGAACCAGTTATCCGGCGAACTTTATTCTTCACTAGCTATCCAGCTTCAATAAACAGAACCCATGGGAGTAGGATACAAACCCGTATTATGGAACGCAGATAAGAAACGATACGATGGGATTATGCTTGGTCTCCTTGTATTATTTTGGCTCGTTTTTGGTGGATTAACTGCTCTAAACTATCCAGAGATCACTGCCGAAACCATGATCATTCGAATGACGGGTACTTCGGCCATTCTCCTACTGCACGTTATTTTGTTAATTGGACCAGCGGCCCGGATAGATACCCGATTTTTGCCTTTGTTATATAATCGTCGGCATCTGGGCGTCACCATGTTTATCATTGCCTTAATCCACGGTGTTTTTTCGATCATTCAATTTCACGCCCTAGGGGATACCAACCCTATTTTATCCATATTTACAGCCAATGCTCAATATGGGAACCTTATCAACTTCCCCTTTCAAACCCTGGGCTTTTTTGCCTTATTGATTCTATTTCTCATGGCGGCCTCTAGCCACGACTTTTGGTTACACAATCTAGGGCCCAAGTTCTGGAAAGCCATGCACATGATGGTTTATGTTGCTTATGGGCTCTTACTTTTTCATGTCTTATTAGGTATTTACCAGCTTGATAAATCGTCGGTTGCGGCTGGCTTTCTCGGCCTGGGTATGTTTGCCATCATTGGTGCGCACCTTTGGGCGGCTACCGTTTCTCCCAAAGCGACCTTGTCTTTGGAAGATCAATTGATGGAGAATGGCTTTATACCCGTTTGTCGACCGGAGGAAATTGCCGAAAAGCGGGCGAAAGTCATTCTGGCGGGAGAAGAAAATATTGCCATCTTCAAATACGATGGTAAGCTTTCTGCCATCCATAATGTCTGTAAACATCAGAATGGCCCTTTGGGTGAAGGTAAGATTATTGATGGCTGCATCACCTGCCCCTGGCACGGATACCAATACGAACCCCACAATGGAAGTTCTCCGCCCCCTTTTACCGAACGGGTTTCTACCTACGACTTACAGCTGGTGGAGGGAATGATCTGGGTTAATCCTCGGCCTTACCCAGAAGGCACGGAACGTCCACCATTATCCATCGTTTAATCCTTCGCAATATGTCAAATTCAGCAGATGATTTTTACGTTGGGTATGCACCCGAAACGCCAGGGGGTATTCGTACATTTGTTCTTCGTACGGTACTTTTTCTAGGAATTGGTTTTACCATTGCCGGTGGTATTCTATTCGCGGGGCAACAGGCCTTCAGTAACTCCGTTTTTGAGTTTGGAGCATTGACGGAAATTACTGGAATCGTTCATTTACATCCGGTCCCTCACCTATCCGTTTTACCTTCTGCGGAGCAAACGGATCTCGAAGACCGAGTAATCCTGTTGGTAGGCTTCGGAAAGTTTGGAGCAAAAGGCGACCTATTAGCTGCGAGCGACCGCATCGGAATCCCTATTGATGGGCAGCAAGCGACACTACGAGGAACCCTCATTTACCGGGATGGTAAAACGCTCCTCGAATTGACGGAAAACGATGCCGCCGTACTAGCGATCCAAGAGGGAGGAAAGCCACAGCAAGTTACGTTGACCGAACTTGGCCCAATCAGCTTAACGGGAGAGATTTTAGACGCCAAATGCTACTTTGGTGTAATGAAACCCGGCTCCGGAAAACCTCATCGTTCCTGCGCAATCCGTTGTATTTCGGGTGGTGTTCCACCGGTTATTCTGACGGATAACCCCAGGAGCATAGACCAACATAAGGAGTATGTGATCCTCGTCGGACCAACTGGAGAGATGATCAACGATCGGGTACTCGATTTTGTAGCTGAACCCGTCCGTTTGTGCGGAGAGCTACAGCAATTAGGCGATTGGCTCGTTTGTCAGGTCCATTTAGAAGAGGGTATTCGACCACTACGGGGCCTGGCCGATTTGAAGTCCATCGGTCCTTGTGCCGCTAGGAACGAATAGCTTGCGATACCTCCCATAAATTGCGGAGAGCGAGTAGTTCTTGGTCAATCCAGTTTTTCGTTTTGCGCATCAGTAGCTCCGCATTATTTTCTACAATGGGTTGACCATAGCTGATTTTCACCCCGATCTTGGGTTGGGCAAAACACTCCCACCAATGCCGCAGAAAAGTATCGTCTCCAATCCATGCATCTTCGACTCGACCGTATTCTACCGCAAAGGGCACGATCGGTATACCCTCCTCGGCAGCCAGGCGGAAAGCACCTTGCTTGAAATCGATCGTTTTGGGTTCAATGTGGGTCGTACCTTCGGGAAAGATGAGAACCGATATCCCCTGATCCAAAGCTACTCGCATGGCGTTCAGTGTCGCCGCTCGACTATCTCTTTCCTCCCGCTTCACAAACAACACCCCAGAGGCTCGTGCACCGTTTCCGATCAGGGGCCAACGACTTACTTCGGCCTTCGCTACTACGGTAGCATCTTGCAGGTGCAAGACTGCCGGAGGGTCAATATAGGAACGGTGATTCCCGATCAGAATGCAAGGATGGGGCAAGGGATAGCTATTCAAATGCGCAATATCCAAGCCAATGCGAGGTAGACAAAATTGCGCCCATTCTTTCCGGATTTCAATCGCTTTTTTGAGGTCAAAACCGTAGAATAAAGGCCGCAGGACCGCGTAGGCGAGATAGTATAATGAAATGACTACAAATTTGAAAAATCGAGAGGTAGCTCGGATAAATCCAATCACCATTACACTTCTTTTTTAAGGGCTTCAATCATTGAATAAGGGACATCTTTCAGGTCAAGAATAATAAATCCATCCAAAACATCGGAGAACTTGGGGTCTACGTTAAAGCTAATAAAGCGAGCATTGAGCTTGATATATTGCCTCATGAGCACTGGAACCTTAAAATGATCGGGTTCGATATCTTCAATGAGTGAATCCAGTTGCCGGATTTCATCCCCCAGGCTTTCCATCACCACATCTAGATCAATATTCTCCACTTTGGCACGAAAAGGTTTTCGTGGCTTTAAAAAAGCACCTAGGTAGGGATTGAAATAATACTTTTTGATAAATGCTACAATCAAGGACTTAGACAGGTCCGAATAGTATTTACTGATACTCATTGGCCCGTATAAGTATTGGTACTGGGGATTCTTGAGTAAGAAAAAAAGAATTCCTTTCCAAAGTAAAAAGAGTGGTAAGCGTTTGCGCTGATATTCTGGTCGTACGTAAGAACGACCTAGTTCTACCGATCGTTTCATGATGGGTACAAAACCGGGCTTAATCTCGAATAGACTGTGAATGTAAAATCCTTCCATCCCCATCTTAGCGTATATTTCATCGCCTTTTCCCATCCGATAGCCACCAACAATTTGCTTCGCTTCCCGATCCCAGATCAAAAGCTGGTGATAATAGAGATCGTACTCGTCAATATCTCGCGCCTTACCGGTTCCTTCGCCAACCTCCCGAAAAGTTAGTTCACGTAAGCGGCCAATCTCCTGTAGAGTATTTGGAATTTCTGTAGCCCGCGCAACCAGAATATCAAAATTTCGTTGGGAGGCAACCAAGTGCTGGTAGCTCAACCGCTGTATCTCTTCATCAATTAAGGCAGAATCTACCGGATCGGCAATCGGTTCTTCCTCGGCAGATTCCTTTATTCGTTCCCGAAAATTACGCCAGAAGAACGAACGAACTTCTAGGTCAGAGCCTAAGGCAGAGATGCGCGATTGGACGTAACGTCGGAAGGTATCCACCTGATCAAACTGCAACTGATCCGTTACGCTAATCGGTGCCCCGACACGTACCCGAATCTGCACGGGCCCCGGTCGGAGCCTTTGAAGAAGGCGAGCCCCCGCAGCTGGAAAGGAATTTTCATTCAACATATCCAATCGCAACGGCACCATCGGAATTTGATACTCCAATAAAGCCTGTAAAAGACGATTGAGACCGCGGCTACGAATTTTTTCCAGCAGGCGTCCACCCGCAAAATCCATTAAAATACCAACCGATTCCTGTTCATCCGTTCGACTATGTAGCCCCTCTAAAACGTGTCGATAGGTATCCCCCGTTCGGATGCGCTCCAGTAAATCGGGGAGACCGCGTAGTCCCGAAGGATCATTCTGACTAGACGGAAGAAAAAAGGTGGGTTGTATCTGGTAAGTAGCTCCAAGCTCGTTAAACAAGCTGGATAGTATCAGTTCGTCTACTCCTTCTACCAAGCGATTCGCTAATAGAATGACCGGTTGATTACGGGGAATCCTTTTTTGCTCTCCGGGATGAATATCCCAGCGAACCTGACGATTTTCCAATAAAGCAGTTAATTGAGTTTGGCTTATCACAAGCGGCGTGTTTTTGCTAGTGCCCAAAAGAGGAGTCCAAGCGGGTTCCAGAACTTGTTTTAAATTCCAGCCATCCGCTGCGGTCGGAATATTTTACCAAGCTTTTAAACAATGCCAAAGGATTCAGAGCGGGATGATACCAAACCGATCATTTCCGCAAGATTTTCTAGCGGGATGATTGGCTTTAGCGGGTAAGCAAGATAATAAACAAAATGGAGAGCAAGGCCTTTTACAGCGATATCCATTGACCAAAAATCATTCCTAAAAGAAGAATGGTTTTCAATTTTTGCTGAATTACCGTTAGCTTTATCGTGCTTAATCAGAAAGCATACCAATTACTACGCTTCTCTCCTTTTTGCTCCATTTAGCAGCTTTTCAAAACCGTTGTAGTCGCTTTATTCTACAAGAATACGAGGGGTCTTTCATCTAGTTTGAGGCCTTAGGTGTTAACAATAACCACCAACCAAATAATAGGTAAATCCTTCACTATGCAGTTTCAGAAAGTAACGTTTACGAATCGCAATGGACAGCAACTAGCCGCGCGCTTGGAACTTCCAGCCAATCAGCGGGCCCATACCTACGCCTTATTTGCCCACTGTTTTACTTGTAATAAGAATCTTACTGCCGTCCGAAATATTAGCCGCGCGTTGAATTTAGACGGCAGTAAGATTCTTATTACAAGTAAAACAGTGGGCAAATAAGGCGTAGGTATGGGCCCGCTGATTGGCTGGAAGTTCCAAGCGCGCGGCT
>JBCDIO010000335.1:0-5085 GCA_038748815.1 Bacteroidota bacterium | reverse complement strand
GAGTGTTTTAAAAAAAGAGGTAAGATTTGGCTTCCCATTTTCCCATCTCCCCTCTCAATCCTATATCTATTTCCCCACCCGCCGATTACCCCTTGGTCTTCGTCGAAAGAAGTTCGGATTATGCGTTTTCCTGAGTACTTTATGGCAAAATAAGCCCCATGCGTGGTACCAATATTATCATAACTAATAATCGAATCTTAGCAAAATCGGCGCGCCGTACCTTTAGGCCCCATCGAAGGAATGGCATGAAAACCCCGCTAATAGAAGAAGCCAAACCTTCGCCACCTCTTCCTCCAGAAGCCATGAAAGTCTTAGAAAAAATGGAAAGGGAGAAGTGGCAAGGTCATCTTAAAGCCGCGACTTTTTTGGCGATTGGACTGCTCGGTTGGCTCGCTTACAGCTTCCTTTGAACTGGGTTTTAACCCAGGTGTTTTGTTATTAAACCACCGAATGAATTCGCCCTATGGCCTTAGTGCTTTCTATTGAAGACTTACAACAGGAGCGTAATTCATGGATCAAAGATCGATTCCATCTATTGGCGACTGACAAATACCTGCTCTTAATTAATACCAATTCGGACCTCCGCGAATTGGCCAACTACGTATTTACCGGAATTGGAGAACTAAGCGGCTTATTTGGTAATGTAGCTGGGCTGGTTGGGGGCATTACAGCAGGAATTACCGGAGATAAGTTCAAGAAATGGCTAACCAATCTTTCGGAAGACAAAGCGGATAAACGGGTAGGAGAGGCCCTGGAAATACTAGAACAAAACGCCGATCCTAAAAAGGGGATGACTAAAATACTATGGTCCGAGGTGGAGAGCTTACAATACAAAAAAGGTCTATTAGTTACTCCTTCCTTTCAGCTATTGGCCGGCGGGGCCGCATACTCCTTTCGCGCTGCCGATCGCGATTCTGTCAAACGACTCGTAGAGGCCTGTAAACGCTACGCACCCCAAGCGGATGCCAAGCGAGTTTGGCGTTAATCCTTTCTTTGTTGGATATTTAGGATTCTGATTCTTTTTAGTATTTCGTTAGAGATAAGAAATGTTCTATCGAAGATAAGACACGGAAAGAAGGAATAATACCGACCCTTATGCGAGAATACTTTGATGCTTTGTTAGAAGAATTACCGGACGCCAAACCCGGGAAAATGTTTGGTAAGGATACCTTCCGGCTGGGCCGAAGACCTTTTGCTATGTTCTACCAAGATCATTTAGTGGTTAAACTAGCCGAGCCCGAAAATTCGGAAGCTCGCCAAATTCCCGATTCTTTTTGGTTTGCTCCCATGGGCGAAGAACGTCCGATGAGGAATTGGGTCTGTATCCCCTTCCGAGAATTTGCCGAATGGGTTCATTGGGCTAGAATCGCTCAAGAGCATCTGATTGCAGAGGGGTGAGGGATTACCGGATTATGAAATGTTGCTTAATGATGAAAGGGTGGGAAAATAGATTTGAGCCGTATTTGATTGCATGTTAATTAAGTACGTACGAGATAAATAAACACCTGGATCACAATCTTGCATATTTTTTTAAAGACTTTGTTCTTTTTGGTCTTTCGGTCTGACGATTTTTTACCTACCTCATTTTTGACCGATTTCGCGCTCAACAAGTTGGTAGATTGAGACTTTAAGGTTTGTAGTTTCTATCATGAGAAGCGAACAAAACTCATTCACTCACTAATTTACTACCAACATGCAACACTCTCTAACCAAGAAGTTTGCGGATCTGGTATTTTCCCAGATTCGGTTGCTTGGGGTTTTATGCTTAGGGATACTCCTGAGTACGAGCCTAGGGGCAACCTCCGATTATTTTAACAAAGCAGTAAACGATTGCGAGCTGGAGGCTGGTTCTCTCAACCCGGTTTCCGACAACTGTCTGTCTGGCGAGGCCATCCTCCTTGCCGAAACAAACGAAGAACCCGAACTAGAAGGCAATGGCCAACTAGTTTATGTACTGACTTCTGGATCTGATCTGGTCATCGAAGCGGCGAATACTGAACCTGAGTTTTCGGTTTCGGAACCTGGTGATTATCGGATTCACGCCTTTGTGTATGATCCGGCGACCTTTAATATCAACTTCATCCAGTTTGGATCGACTACAGGTATTGCGGTCAACAACCTAATTAATAACCCTAACTATGGTATTTGTGCCGATCTTGATGTAACCGGTGCGTTCTTCCACGTGGCCGAATGCCCATGTTCAGCCAATGCCGGCTCCTTGGTCCCAGAAACCTTCGGCTGTATCGTTGGCTCTTTGGACTTAGTAGCTTCTACGGGTATCGCTCCGGAAATTCCTGCTGGATTTGAACAGCTTTACGTATTGACCCTCGGACCTGGACTTGTTATTCAGGATGTTAATACCGAACCAGTTTTTACCATTACTGAGCAAGGGGACTATCGCATTCATTCTTTAGTATACGATCCGGCGACGCTGGATTTGAGCATCGTGCAATTCGGGGTAACCACTGGGTTGCAAGTTAATTCCTTACTCGAACAAGGAGGCGGCGATATTTGCGCTTCCCTAGACGTTTTGGGTGCGGCTTTCCATATCAATGACTGCCCCTGTGGTGCCGATGCGGGAACCTTAACGGCCTCCTCTTCGGACTGTGTAGGCGGTGTACGCGAGTTGGTTGCCGAAATCGACCAAGCTCCAACGGCCCCCGCAGGATTTGAGATCCTTTATGTACTCACTTCGGGTACGGATCTTGTGATCGAAGCAGTTAATGCCGACCCAATCTTCCAAGTAGAGGAAGAAGGATTATTTACGATCCATACTTTAGTATATGATCCAGCTACTTTAGACCTTAGTATCGTCGAATTTGGTGTAACAACCGGTTTTGATGTCAACGGTTTGATTGTACAAGGAGGAGGAGATATTTGCGCCGCTCTCGATGTTGCCGGCGCACCATTCGACGTAGAGGCCTGCCCTTGTGATGCCGACGCTGGTACCCTTAACGCTGCTGGCGTATGTGTAGATGGAAACTTAGCCCAAATCACGGCAAATCCTGCGGGTAATGCCGTAGTACCGGCTGGCTACGAAGTTATTTATGTATTGACTTCTGGTCCTGGTTTAATCATTGAAGCGGTAGGTGCTACCCCCGAATTTGTGGTATCCACGGATGATAACTACACCATTCATACCTTGGTATACGATCCAGCAACGTTGGACTTGAGCATCGTTGAATTTGGGGTGACCACCGGTTTTGATGTCAATGGTCTATTGATTCAAGGGGGTGGCGATATCTGTGCTTCTTTGGATGTAGCGGGTGTTCAGTTCAATTTTGGTGGTTGTGATGTATGCCTTGCCACGGCAGGTTCTTTGAATCCCGCTTCTGATAACTGCTTAGACGGTACGGCCGAATTAGTCGCAGAGGTAGGCATGATGCCCAATATACCAACCGGTTATGAGGTACTTTATGTTTTGACTTCTGGTGCCGATCTAGTGATCCAAGCGGTAAATGCGGATCCGGTTTTTGAGGTGGATGCCAACGGAACCTTTACGATCCACACTCTAGTCTATGATCCAGCGACCTTGGACTTAAGCATCGTTGAATTCGGTGTTACTACTGGTTTTGATGTCAACGGATTATTGATTCAAGGGGGTGGCGATATCTGTGCTGCGCTGGATGTTGCTGGTGCACCATTTGAGGTGATCACTTGTTGCGATGCCGAAGCTGGAACCCTAACCGCAATTTCTGATAACTGTCTGGATGGTAATGCCATTCTGGAAGCAGCAGAAGATGTAGCTCCCGTTATTCCGGCCGGTTACGAAGTGCTATACGTCCTTACTTCTGGCACCGACTTGGTGATCCAGGATGTCAATGCTAGCCCAGAATTTACGGTAGAAAGCACAGGCTTATTTACGATTCATACCTTGGTATACGATCCGGCAACGTTGGATCTGAGCATTGTCCAGTTTGGCGTAACGACCGGTTTTGATGTCAACGGTTTGTTGATTCAAGGCGGTGGTGATATCTGTGCATCCTTGCTAGTAGCGGGAGCGGAGTTCCAAGTAGAAGATTGCCCCTGTGAAGCCGAAGCTGGAACCCTGAAAGTACTAGAAGACAACTGCCTGGAAGATGGTGCCGCTTTCATTTCTGCCGAAGCGGATATAGCACCGGTTGTGCCAGCGGGCTATGAAGTGATCTATGTCCTTACTTCTGGAACGGACTTAGTAATTCAGGGTGTAAATGCTACCCCCGAATTCACAGTAGAAGATACCGGTATTTTCACGATCCACACCTTGGTTTACAACCCACTCACCCTTGACCTAAGCATTGTGGAGATTGGCGTAACCACCGGTTTTGATGTGAATGGCCTATTACAACAAGGCGGCGGTACGATTTGTGCAGCCTTGGATGTACCCGGTGCTTCGTTTATGGTGGAAGAATGTCCTTGTGAGGCAGATGCTGGAACGCTTACGGCCATTACCAGCAACTGCTTGGATGGTAATGCGGTATTGGAGGCGGCAGAAGATGCAGCTCCGGTCGTACCAGCGGGTTACGAAGTACTATATGTATTGACTTCTGGTGCTGGACTAGTAATCGAAGATGTCAATGCTAGCCCAGAATTTACGGTAGAAAGCACAGGCTTATTTACGATTCATACCTTGGTCTACGATCCGGCAACGTTAGATCTGAGCATTGTCCAGTTTGGCGTAACGACTGGCTTTGATGTCAACGGTTTATTGATTCAAGGCGGTGGTGATATCTGTGCATCCTTGCTAGTAGCGGGTGCAGAGTTCCAAGTAGAAGATTGCCCATGTACGGCAGATGCCGGTACCTTGACGGCTAATTCTGACAACTGCCTAGATGGAGAAGCGCAACTGGAAGCGATCGAAGATGTGGCACCGGTTGTACCGGCGGGTTACGAAGTGATTTATGTTCTTACTTCTGGAACGGACTTGGTAATTCAAGGTGTAAATGCTAGCCCAGACTTTACGGTAGCTGATACGGGCTTATACACGATCCATACCTTGGTCTATAATCCATTGACTCTAGACTTGAGTATCGTAGAGCCGGGCGTAACGACTGGTTTTGATGTGAATGGTCTACTACAGCAAGGTGGTGGGGATATTTGTGCTTC
>JBCDIO010000334.1:0-5095 GCA_038748815.1 Bacteroidota bacterium | reverse complement strand
GTAACAACGATATGATCTGGGTTGCCAATTTGTACTTCTACGCACGAAACCGAGCCGACAAAGTCTGTGAGTAATTCTGCGTCAGCAGTGGTTCCGGTGTTCGCATCCAGTACACGGTATACACTTCCGTCAGAAAGACCGAAGTACACGGTAGATGGATCATTTGGATCGCAGGTGATCGCATTGATACTGTTACCATCAAATTCGTCTACATTGACTTTAGTACCGAAATCACCAGCCTCTACATCCCAACGGTAGTAATCGGCATCATTATCATTGGTTTGCGAGTACATTAGGTGATTTACGTTATCGTAGTCGGAAGCGGATACGAAACGACCGTTAAAGCCTGCTGCATCATTCCAGGTAGTACCACCATCACGGGTAAGACTGTAGTTGGCAAACTGAGAGCAGACGACCTGCAACTGCGGATCCGATTGGTCAATATGACAGAACATACCGTCACCGCCGCGTACTACTCGAGCGGGAGCAATACCCAAGCCATTCAACTGTAAGGAATTGTTATCCTGAGTTCCACCTAGCATATAGTCAGACGTGAAGTCTGGGTGGAAAGCCGCTGCATAAAATTGAGTCGTATTGTACCCAAGGTTTTGGTTCGTTACCTCGTTGTTGATGCTAGAAAGAGTACTTTGGTACAGACCACCGTCATTTCCGAAGAGCACCCGACCTGGAGTGTTAGGGTCGAACTGAATAACGTGGTGATCCGGGTGTAGCGGGCTCCAGTAGTAGCCGAACCACTCTTGACCAGCGTCGATGGATTGGAAAATTGCCGCACCACCTACGATAACGTTATCACAAGCTTCTGGATCAGCACCTACTACTAAATCGTAGTATCCTTGCCCCTGAGTGAAGTCATAACCACCGGGCTGAGTTCGCTGAGCCCAGGAATCACCGGCATTGTCAGAGACGTATAATTCCTTTCCTTCTCCGTCTTTAACCCCAATCACATACATGCGGTCAGGGTTAGAATGACAGTAAGTGAATTCAACCCGCGAGTAACCAGAAATAAATCCAGCCGTTAGGTTCTCCCATTCTCCTCCATTACCGGTAGAAGACCGGAAAAGGTGATTGGCATTGGAGGCATAAATCATTCCATTGGGCGACAGTTGGATGTCGTAAATGAAATCACTTTGTCCCCAGGTGTTACCTAGTACCTCAAAGAATGAATCTCCGTTGGTTGTTGAACGCCACAATCCGTCTACCGTAGCTACATAAATGTGGCCAGTTTCTGGATGTACTAGAATTTTCTGGGTGTAGTCGAAATTGTTGTTGTTGGTTGAAGGAATTTTGTTCCAAGACTGACCGTTGTCGGTCGACTTGTAAATTCCATTACCAGTCGCACCACTAAAGGTGTAGATCTCACCCGTACCCATGTACATGATGTCTGGGTTGTTGGGGTCCTGTGCGAGTGCGCCAATGGCGAGATTATCGAAGAAATCATCAAATTTCTCCCATTTTGGGTCTGGAGCAGAAAACTGAGTCGTTTTCCAAAGTCCACCTGAAACGGCACCAGCCCAAACGGTTTCGCCCGTTGGATCATTGAGGTCAACGTGGATCGTACGAGTACGGCCACCAATGTTGTTTGGACCTTGTTCACGCCATGCGGCATCGGTAATAGAACCCCGGTTGGTTACCATTTCAGCTTGTCGCTGACGGGTATATTCCAAGGCTTCGATTAGACGCTCTCTTGGGATATACCCCAAGGCTGGGTCCATGGTCCGGATTAATTCTTCTTGTTCCGCCTCTCGAATCCGAGTTTTTCGGTCGAGTTTTTGCGAAACTTGGGATTCTTGGTCAGAGGCCAACGCTTGTCCGGCTGGCTGATAGAGTGCCAATCCGATGCCGGCGGCAGCCACCAAGAAAAACAGGGAAATGCGTAGAGTAAGATTTAAATTCATAGCCATGCGTTGGTTTATGAAGTAGTTTTAGTTTCAAATAAACGAATGAAAGACCGATTTGGATCTTATTTGCCGATCTTGTTTATTCGGAATGTCCGTAAATAGGCAGTTCGAAATTAATAAGAACTAAATCAAGACTGGGTAAAAAAATTGCGGATTTCGAGGGGAGGCCCTGAGAATTCGACCAATAGTTAGCAAATCCGCATTTTCTACCGCAAAATTCCCGCATAATCGAGAAGAAATTCTAGACAAAACCTTCTTCAACTTCCGTCGATTTTCCAATTAATTCTAAAATTACTGACCCTTTTCTCAAAGATAGTCTTTTCTTTAAGGGCTTATCGGGATTGGGATTATGTTGATGAGTATACTAATCTACGAAACGGTAAGACAAAGCACCGATTGCTAGGGAGGCCTCCGTGTCATCGGCTAATGTGCTTTACGCATTCAACCAAAACGAACCAACTATGCAACTGAGTATCCTGGATTGGGTAATCATTGGAATCTTTTTTATTGTTTCTATGGGAATTGGGGTTTGGGTATCTCGAACCTCTGGTAAAAGTTATGCGGAGTACTTTCTTTCCGGCCGCAATATGCCTTGGTGGCTACTGGGCGTATCCATGGTTGCTACTACCTTCTCAGCGGATACCCCCAATTTTGTAACAGATGTTGTTCGTAAACAAGGAATCTCTGGAAACTGGAACTGGTGGGCTTTCTTACTAACGGGGATGTTGACCGTTTTTGTATACGCTCGTCTTTGGCGAAAGTCGGGTATTAGTACGGATCTAGAGTTCTATGAGATGCGTTACAGTGGTTCGATGGCTTCTTTTTTACGGGGCTTTCGGGCGGTCTATCTTGGTGTCTTTTTCAATGTCATGATCATGGGGACCGTAATGATGGCTGCAGCTAAAATAGGGGAGGTATTACTGGGGCTCAACCCTCTACAGACTTTGGTCATCGCTTCTGTCGTTACGGTGATTTACACCGGACTCGGTGGCTTGCGTGGAGTCATTCTGACTGACTTCTTTCAGTTTATTTTAGCCATGGGGGGAACGATATGGGCGGCAGTAGTACTAGTTAATCGCCCAGAAGTGGGCGGTTTGGAAGCATTATTTGCCCACGAGGCGGTCGCTGGGAAGCTAAATATGTTACCCGATTTTACGAATCCAGAAAGCCTCATTGCCGTATTGATCATTCCCCTGGCGGTTCAATGGTGGAGTGTTTGGTATCCCGGAGCAGAACCGGGGGGAGGAGGATACGTAGCTCAGCGAATGCTTTCGGCAAAAACCCCCGATGATGCCCTAGGAGCAACTTTACTCTTTAATATAGCACATTATGCCTTGCGACCATGGCCATGGATTATTATCGCCCTATGTTCCTTAGTACTGTTTCCAGACCTTGCCTCGATCAAGTCCGCCTTTCCCAATATATCTGACCAATATTTGAACGATGATATGGCCTATCCGGCCGCACTCTCCTATTTACCGGCGGGCTTACTTGGTTTGGTGATTGCTTCCTTGGTGGCGGCCTTTATGTCCACTATTTCTACTCACCTCAATTGGGGTGCCTCTTACGTAGTTAATGATGTATACAAGCGATTTATGGCTCCTAATGCCAATGAAAAGGAACTCGTTCTAATTGGGCGTTTGACAACCGTGGCACTTATCCTACTAGCAGGTGGTGTCGCATACGGCTTTTACTCAAATGCTCTACAAGGATTTAATGTACTCTTACAAATTGGTGCTGGAACGGGTCTGATCTTTATTCTCCGCTGGTTTTGGTGGAGAATAAATGCGTACACTGAGCTGACGGGAATGGTTGTCTCTTTCTTGATTGCGATTTATCTTGAGAGTTATTACGAAGGAGATCTAGCCAATCACTGGCGTTTAGTAATTGGCGTAGGAATCACGACTGCTGCGTGGTTAATAGTGACGCTGCTAACCCCGCCAACGGATGAAGCAACCTTAAAGTCATTCTTTCAAACAATTCGACCGGCCGCTGGAGGATGGAAACCTGTCCTACGTGCGATGGAGGCTTCTGGGGAGTGGAAGCCGGGCGATCAACACGCCCCCGCCTTAAGTCGACAGATTTTGGCTATGTTCCTTGGTTGTCTGGGGGTTTACTCCGTCTTGTTTGCCACGGGCTACTTCCTTTACGGAGAACAAAGCTTGGCACTTATTGCAACTGGTATTGCCGTGATTTCGGCATTTGGAATCTACCGATTGTGGCCAGCGATTCGCTTGGACGGAACGGCGGGCTAACAAAACCAAATTAAGCATTGGATAAAATCCGGTGTTTTATGGGGTTTCCTTATATTTAAGCGCTTTACCATTCAAATCTTTGGATAGGTAATCCGCTTGAATCAATTTTTTGAATATCGGATTCCATTTTATATTATACCCAAACCACTTCGCTACGGGTATAAATGCTCAGTTGGCGAAATATCGCCGTCTACATAACATCCCTCTATGCTCGAAATTGTAATCGGAATAGTTTTCGTCTTTTTACTTTATAGTCTGTTGGCAACCATTCTTATGGAGTTGTTTTCAAACGCCCTTTCCTTACGTGGACGTAATTTAGAACAGGCTTTAAGAAACATGTTACACGCCAACAATGGTGAAGATGTCTTTAAGGCGTTCAAAGATAATCCTCTCTACAAACAACTGGCCGGTCGGTATCTTGGTAAGAAGAGTCCTCCTTCTTATTTATCTAACGAAAAATTTCGTTCCATTTTAATGAATGTCTTGGATCGTCGGGACCATGGACTTACCATCGGTGATCAGCTAGAGTCCTTACCGGAGGGAAGCTTGAAAGAGGTCCTCAAGCAATTCTGGACGGAGAAAAACCAACAAGTTTCCGCTTTTAAAGACTCAATCGATAGTTGGTACGACGATGTAATGGATCGAGCTTCTGGCTGGTACAAGCGTGGAGTGAAAGCTTGGTTGATCAGCATCGGTCTGGTCATTGCGGTCGTTTTCAACGTCGATACCTTGGAAGTGTACGATACCCTTTCTAAAGACCCAGATACTGCTTCGGCAGTGGCTGATATGGCGGCAAACTTTGTGGAACAAAAAGAAGTGATCGATCAAATGAATCTGGATTCTACAGAAGTGCTCCGGCAAGTTAAAGATTTGGTTACCAACAACCTGGCTTCCTTGGAAAACCCTATCGGTGTTGGTTGG
>JBCDIO010000333.1:0-5102 GCA_038748815.1 Bacteroidota bacterium | reverse complement strand
TTACACAGTATTTAACTACAGACAGAAAATAATGCGCTAACAAATAAATGGATGAAAATGCGACTTGGTTTCAATAAAGCCTGCCTTTGCTAAAAATTTGGCAAGATATTTTCGGAACGAGCACCCCTTTACCATTCTTGCCAGCTGGGATATAACTTTCGAACGGCTTTCTTCAAAGAGGGGCTTAGGAGGTCCCACTGCAATCCAATGGTTACTCGTACCTCTTCTTCCAATGCGGGAAAGGTTCGGAGAATAGGAGATAAGGCTTCCATGGCATAGGCCTTGGTTTGGGGTGGCACCTTAGGATCGGCGACCAACTGGCTTAAGAAATCCGTGGCAGGCCCTTCCAGGGAATGGGGAATTTTATGATAGATAAACACTTTAGCGACCGTCCGCCGGTATTCGGGGAAAGGAGGGGTATGGACCATGGTAAATAGCAAGGGCACAATCGGATCTAAACACCCTGGTTGTAATATGCATAAATCCCCCATCAGCCAACATAATCGTTGGGCCGCCTTAGCATCCATATAAAATAGCCCCAACAGATCCTCCACCGGATAAGGCGTTGCTAGGATCTGTTGAGCCCAATATCGACGATTCTCGTGGTGGTCTTCCTCCAAAAGAGAGGAAACACAAGTATCAATCCAGTAGGAATCCATTAATCATTGCGGCCAGAAACGATCCAACCAAAGTAAGCCATGGGGAAATAGGCCAAGGCCAGATCGGCGATGTTAAACCAAAGTGGGGCGGGGATCAGAAATATATTAGCTACTCCACCGGCAAAAAATAAAGCCCCAATGAGGAGGGCAAGATTCCGAGCATTATTGGCGGCTATTTTTGCGGTCATCAGGGCTCCAATGAAAGTCCCAACGGCGTGGCCGAGAAAAGGAAAGATAAAGTACTGAGGTTCCAAGAGATGGGCGGTGGCTTGAATAGCTTCCATACTGGTAGAATCAAAACCTTCCGGGGTTTCAATGACAATTCCATTAAGCATAATCAGCCCCATATTGGAAATACTACCTACAATGTATCCGGCTATTACGGCCAGAATGTTTCTTAAAATGGGTGACATAGTCTTCATAAGTTGGTTATCACATCAAAAGTAAGAAAATCACTTTACCAGATCAGATGTTCGGGATCGCGGAGTTCTAAGCGCAGGCGTTGCACCCAAGCTTCCGTTCCGGCCGTAGCGGTCGGCCGCAGCGTCATAGGAATCGGAGGTAAGCTATCTGGTGATAGTCCCAAAAATGCTAAAACCCGCCGAATGGTACCCGTAAAATCGGCGATCATATCTTCGTAGACAATGGTTAAGGGTACAATTTGGTATCGCTCGAAGTACTCTTGTAAAGCCGTTTCGCGGAGGCTTGCGTTCTGTAATAACGATTGTAAAGCGGCCGCATCGTAGCGTTCTTCATAAAAGGCTTCGCTGTCCTTTAGCTTTTCTCCGGGCCGCAGATGCCACTGCTCCGATTGAATCGCCCGCCACCAGGAGGCAGCTTGCCGAACCTTATGCCTACGAGTTAGGAATATATGCTTACACGCTGGAAATAAGTCGGACCAAAAAACCTCCTCATCAAAGGTTTCTGGAAGGGTTTGTCCTCGCATTTGGGCGATATGTTCTACCCAGGTACGGTACCTCCCAGTCATCATACTGTGCTTAATACCAAACACGCCATTTGGAGTAGAGCCACTCGTCCAAATTTTTTCTTTAAAGGCTTGATAGTCTTGGGTTCCGTGGGTTCCAATTAGATCTTCGGTATTAAAAAATTCATTGGGCAAGCCGGCACGCTGGGTAGCAGCCAGTCCTTCGCAGAGTAGGGTACTTCCGGTCCGGGGGGTCATCCAGATTCGGTAAGCTTTTCGTACGTTGGTCATGTAGTCTGTTTGCTAGGACAACGGTATGATCTGGGGAGAAAGTTCCATACAGACACTTAGGTAAAAACAAGGGGAGATAAAACCTTTCTACAAGCGGGTAAGGAAATTGGTGTAAAAAGACTAAATATCTGGAAAGCCTCCAATTTCTAGCACCAAGAATGCGAGTATAATGCGCGATCTTGGTACCGTCTACGAGAGCATCTAAATCTCGTAGACGGTAACGAAATCTGCACTTTTCTTAACTATTTAGAAAAGAGGTGAATATCCTATACCCGCAAATGCGAGTTTGGCCCCCCTACCTATTCCGCAAGGACCGGGGTGTAGGCGTATAAGACGTTTAAGGAGGCAACATTCTTTCCTTTAAGAAATAGATCCAATTCACCTATTTACTCTTCACTACCCGCTGATTTGAAAGGCCTCCGCGGGCATCGGTAATTACCAGATAAAACAGCCCGGCTGCCTGTTTAGAGAGGTCTAGATCGAGTCCTTTTTGGTTAATACCTACATATTGGTCCAGCAAAACACCCTGGGCATTGTACAGTTGCAAATCCACTATAAGATTATTGGAAGATTCCACCCGGAAAAGACCATTCGTTGGATTTGGAAATACAGATACCATCGGTGGGTTGGCTGACTCAAAGGTCGATGAAATCGGATTGGGATCCTTTTCCTGGCGGGTCACAACCGGAACGTAACCTATTTCCATCCCCGCAGGTGGCTGTACGATCAAACCGGGGTCTAGTCCAACCATAGATCCTCCAATCGGATCGGCTAGATATTCGTCTGTGTAGGTCCAGCTGGTATGAATCAGCTCGATCCGTTCTTGCATACTCTGCCGCATGGCTTCCGGTAGATCCGCATGGATAATCGCGGGTTGATCAATGAATCGATACCAATAGTAAGTTAGAATACTCCCGTCCCCCAGCTGGGCCGTGAAGGGACCAGCCGATGGTCCTGGGCTGTTCCAAGGGCCTAGCGGGTCTTGCCAATGGCAGTCTGGCTCCATCGGTGTCAAGTACGAAATATGATCGGGTCTTGGAGTAATTTCCGGTAAGGTAGCCGCCAGATCAGTAGAAGCCGGGACCTCAGCTGGGGTGATGGGCTCCCACAAATTGGCAGGGGTAAGCCGGTAGAATTCTGGCATTACAAAATTTCCATTCTCCTCACTGACAATATCCGTATTCCACTCAAAACCAGCTACTCGTTGGTTGGGGGTATTGATTTTTTCGGCAAATAGGTCGTGGTTAATCATGGCTTCTACCACGCCTCCATTATCGGTAGCAATATGACCATCTACCTCGGGCCACACATCAAAAACGATATTCTGTGCTCCTTCTTCCACGAAGACCGTAGAAGGAGCGGTGCCTCCATTAAACCAATTCTCTACCTCGGTCCATTTTGCATCTTTGGAATATACTTTGATCTCCCGAATGACTTCGGATCTATTATCGGTAGTAGCCGGATACACTAGCGGTAAAACCCGCGCAAACGTATTCCCCAGCTCATCTTCCGCAATCAGCGCCGGTGATTCGGCGTACTCTATCGCGAACGCCAAGTTTTTATCCGAAGGGCGGGTATCCAGGAATAAACCCTCTAAGTTGGGGTCATCCAATACCGTTTCCGTCCAGAAAGTGGGAATAAAAAAGGTTGCTGGCCCTTTAAAGTTGGTGGTATTTAAGAATAGGGTCCAACATTGGTTCCCCGTTGCGAAATCAACGCCATTGGTTTCTTCCAAAGGATCGGTGATGGGTAGAGGATGGTAACCGTAACCGAGGAATTCTCCATTGGCCCCTTGCTCCATATTCAATCCATCGGGTGGCCAAAGTAGGTTGGGGGAAAGCTGTGCTACGCCGTATTTTCCGCCGGGCTCGCTCCAATCACGGTGCCCCGAAGGAAGTAGATCACTACTGCCCGCCCCAACGCCATTGGCCCATTGATTAAAATCAAAAGCCACACCGCCCATGATAAACTTGGGGGTTTCCGTAGCAAAGCGGGTATCGCCCCACCAACCGAGCCCTCCTTCGATGGTGTTATAAAAATTACCAGGTTCCGTACCCGTTTCTAAGGGGGTCATCCAGGTACTGGGCAAACCTAACTGGAAATTTTCTGGCCCAGGGTATTGTTGCATAATCGGCCAAACGCCGGCGTAAAAAGAATAACCGGCTCCATCATTATTATCGCTGACCCAAACTCGGTCAAAGTAATTAAACCCAAAGCCACTGGCTTGGACTTGCGCTTGGAGCCCCTGGCCAGCTATTAAAAAACCGAATAAAAGGGTTGCAAGGTGCAAGGATCTAAATGGCGGGATGCGTTTTAAAGAAGTAATCATAATCAATAGCAGCTCTTTTAAAATGGTTAAATCTGAAATAGACGATTTCTAATTTCGAACTTTGAACGAACTCTTCAGATACAACCCTCCCAAAAAACTATATTTTGCCAGAATTAGGAAGATTTTTGACATTTGAACCCACGATCGGTTACAATCGTCCGCATCATTACTAACCTCTCTCCCCTATTGTGCTGTTCTTTAGAAAACAGCGCTCAAACGAACAAACCTAATGAACTACCAGTATACGGACCCAAGCATTCATTCTTTTTTCCTGTACACCGATCACCTGGTACAAGATTTACCCACCTTTCAGGAACGGACAGACCTTAATTATCTCATCTGGAATCGAAGCGAAGAAGACCAACAAGTTGAGGTCGACTCTCTAGAGATTACGATTAAGCCGTACCAAATTCTTACCACCACTTTTTTTCATCAACTGAGAATCAGCGAACGGAGTACTCAGTTGACGGCCTTGGCTTTTAATCGTCCGTTCTATTGCACGGTAGACCACGACGAAGAAGTTTCCTGTAATGGCATTCTCTTTTTTGGCACCCAAGACTTACCCATTATTTCCGTCCCCACGGAGCATCAACGTAAATTCGATCTCTTGCTGGAAGTCATTTTGGACGAATTTCGCACTCGCGATAATATTCAAGGGGACATGCTACAAATGCTGCTGAAGCGATTCATCATTATCACCACTCGTCTTGCCAAAGAGCAACTTATGCTACACCGGCTCGACGATGCCCAAATCGAAACCATCCGGAAATTCAATTTCCTGGTAGATATGCACTTCCGGGAGAAGCGCAAGGTGAAGGATTACGCAGAGTTATTATACAAATCCCCCAAGACCCTTTCCAATCTCTTTGCGATCTACAATCAGCGCTCTCCGCAGCAG
>JBCDIO010000332.1:0-5106 GCA_038748815.1 Bacteroidota bacterium | reverse complement strand
TCGAGCATCTATTCTGGGATCAGCACATAACCCTGCATAATCGAATTATAGGATTTAAATAGACTGGTATTCCAAACCACTAGGCGTTCTTTTTGGACTTCTTTGGAGAATCGAATCCCCAGCTCTCCTGCCTTATTCAGAATAGAAAACATATATCCATTCGCAGAGGTATGGGGCACCGTTTTTCCTTTCCGTTCGAATCGGGGGCATTTCTCCACTAAAGCATCGTAGATCTTCAACTTTTCTTCCCGCATAGGTTGTATTTGAATATCCGTTTCATGATGAAAAAGGAGTAAAACGAAGATCTGGATTTTTTTGGAGCAGAGGAGAATTATGGGAATTTAGACGCCCCATGCTTACCCATCTCAGAAGAACATTCGCCTGATCCCGAGGACTCGGGACAGTCGGAAGACGAGTAGAGAAGGAGGCGAACTCACCCTTTTTATAAGTTATTGATTTTCAGACCCATGAAATACCATCCAAAAAATATACATGCTTTAATGATCCGATCAATTCAAATACAGGTAAAATACCACGATTTGAATTCCTCCCCATCGAGCCTTTTTCTTACCTCCAATAACCCGCTATTTATCCCTATTAGACTTTCGGTCCGCTACTATGAAAAACGCCCCGATGCTCGCAAGCGAGCATCGGGGCGTTTAAAGCCAGAAATCTAAATGATCATCCTAGTTCTGCGTATAGTAGATATTACGCAGGTAGATTTCCTGGCCTTCTCCTTTTACATCGCCTCGGAAGAAAAGAGGAGCCGTAATGTCTTTCCAGTTAGCCCCTTGGTTGATATCCGCAACCGGGATACTGTAAGAGGTCCATTCGAGTTTAATTTGGTAGGCCTCCTCTTTACCGACTCTTAGGAAATTATTGGTTTGGTTACCACCACTCCAGGTCCCCGATTGGTAACCCATCGTGAAAGGGAACATATCACTCCCCTTCATATCAAAGTGTAGGGTACCTGCGGCAAAAGCCGATAGGTCTTCCCCAACTTCACTGGTCATTTCCAGGCCGCAACCCCACCAGTCGCCAGTACCCGGTTTAATTTCTAAAATACCTTCATTGGTCTGCACGATACTGCAAGTCCCTTCCCAGGCGTTGATCCGAAGGTTGGCACTTGGATAGGTTTGGTCATTGCTCTCATCGGGCGTCATTTCAGAATGAAATACCACATAGGCCTGCTCGGCTACCGGTTCCCCAGCTTCGCGACCTTCATTCGTCGTGGTTAATTCAACCCCTCCAATCTCGCTAGCCAATGGCGGAGCCATAACTTCCTCGAGCAAAGCGGCCTCATCGCCACCGTAGGTTTTTGTGATGGTTTGCCCATCTCGGGTCAAGCCGGCAAAAGCTCCGGCGTCGACCATATCCCACAGCGCGTACTTCGCCTCTCCTTGCAGCGTGATCAAACCAAAGTGGTTCTCAGAGCCTAACGCACTACCAGGGTCTTTCCATTGCTCGTCGAAAGCTTCGAAGTAGAAGCAAGACATCCCTGCGATATTGGTCCAATCGCGCATATGCTCGTAGTAGCGTTTCTCCTTGTACTCGTCCGCCGCTCGAGATCCTTCGGTTCCGTAGAAGGAGCCCGATACCGAAGCCCAGCCCGTCTCTCCAATGTGGATCAGCTTCTCGATGCCAATTTCTTTTAGATAATCTACGACCGCATCGTACTGCGAAATGGCATATTCCTTGGCCCGTAGCATCGCGGCATCCATCTGCCCTACTTTATCGTTTCCGGCCTCATCATCGGGGGTTCCCCAAAAAGCAGGGTTATAGTGCGAATCATGGAAAGGATAGGTGTGTAAGGAAATATAATCCACCGCCTCAATCAAGGCTTCTAGATCTTCCGTATGGTAGCTCTTATCTTTCCCACCCCAAGATTCGTAATTATCGGAGCTGGTAATCCAGGTCCCCGCCGGTATTTCTCCTTTTTCCCGCAAGTCTTTCAAGTGGTTTACCCATTTCAGAATGACATTCGGGTACACAAAGTAGTTCGCGGCCCAGTGCACCATGGCTTCATTTCCCACCGCAATAATCTTTACGATATCTGGGTACTTATTCACTAGTTCGACGGCCTCGGCAATCTCGGCTGTATTATTTTCTAGACTTTCTGCATGGTGGTTCGGATTATCCGTCCAGGCATTCTCACAGTCTATCCAGGCTCCCAGCATCACGTACATCTCAAAATCGGCATCCTCTGCCTTGAGTTGTTTGATGGCTTCTAAAAACTTTGCCGCTTGTGCAAATTGCTGGGTATTGTAAGTCCGCAATAGCTTTACATTCATGGCAGCAAGGATTTTCATATCCTCTTTTAATTGCTCTACGGTAGGTACCGCATCTCTCGTTTTTTCTCGGTATCCACCGTAAGAAATAGCTTGGTAATCGGGATTCCCCAAAATATCGGCGGCTGAAAGTGTTAGGCCTTTAGGAGCATTTTCCGTTGGAGCGCAACCAAATAGTAACAGACCGATGGCCAACCCGAAAAGGGATGTACGAAGAAGTTTCATACTTGCAAGATTTGAAGGAGTGATCAAAAAATACAGGTCGTATTGGTCGGGCCGTTAAAAGGTGATCGAATATACAATCTTCGTTGAAATACCTTAAACTCCGTACAATAAAAACCCACCCGCTTAGACAGTTCTTACAATAGCCAGAATAAATGGGGTTGAGGACACCTACCTAAACTCGTTCATCTGAGTGGACAAATGGCTACCCCAAATCAAAACCAATTGGGTCGTTCTAGTTCGTCGCTTTATCTCCGGTTCAAAGGCTCTAAAAAGGAATCACATCGGGCTCGAGATAGGTCTTTCTGGCTTCCTTTGAACTAAAGATATCGAAACTGTAATGGCTATTAATCAGGTCTTTAAAATTTTCTTTCAGCGGAGGAAACTCTTCGATAAACGCTAGGAAGGAGCTAGCCTTCGAATGGCTCATAAAGTGGTGTACCGCTTCTATAGCAGCTACGGTGAGGGTTGCGTGGTACTTGTCTTGGGCGCCAAGATTGGCCACAAAATTCTTTAACTGTAATTGGATATTTACTTTAGCTAAATGTAGACCATGCTCCTTAATGTGAATCCAGGCTAGGCGGAGATGCGCTTCGTGGGTAAAGGAAGAAGGAGTTAAGGTGCCAAGGCTAAACTGGTTAGCAAATTCGGCGTCGGTCAATTCAAGGTGTTTTTCCATGTGGGCTTCGTATTAGAGTTGCTTGAGATTTCTAACATGGGCCCGTTTCCTTTAGTCTTGCAAAATTTTTAAATATTGGAACCAGGGGCCTACTCCGTCTTTGTATTGCTTAGCCAGGACTCGGCTGATCTGCGCTATATGACCCCAGTCGTGTACTACCCAGGTCGTTAACAATTCTTTTAATGTAACAATTCCCAGGTCAGGATGGATTCCTTGACGCTCTAGGGACTGTTCGGTAGGGGATTGCTGACTTAGGATCTCCACATTCTGCTGGCGGAGCATTCGAAATTCTTCCAAAAGGTCTTCCATGGGTCGATCTTTGGGAGCTTTCAACTGAGCAAAACGATCAAAGGGCTCAAAGGTTTTCTCCGTCCTTTCCGAAAGGATAATCCGCATCCGGGGTATCCAATCCGTCTTTTCTCCATGAATAAGATGCCCCACAATATCGTAGGCGGACCATGTATCTGGCCCCTCATTCTGTTTCAACCAAGGATCGGGTAATCCACGTAATATGGAATCAATAGTCGCGGGCGTTCTTTCCAGAAAATGTAGTGCTTCCTCGATCGAAAACTTCATATGCTTAGACTTTATGCTCCTGCTGCCTGCTTGCGTTTTTGTTCCGCTTCCCCAACGGCCAAGGCCAGCCCCGCAGTGAATAGTCCACAAGCGGCAAACATATATAAGGTCCATTTTCCGTTAGCCGGATAGACCTCCAAGCCTCCGGGTACCGTTACTTTATTTCCGTTATCCCCGGTATCCACCAAGGTTTCCCGGAGCTTGATTAGTACATTGGTTCGCTCGAGTGGGCTATCTGATTCCAGATTATGTAAGCCATCTAAGCTGGCTTTTAGATTGCGATACCAAAATTCAATATCGCGCTCGGGCGTTTCCCAAAACACGCCGGTATTTCCGCTCGTAAGGTTGTTTGCTTCCAGATAGGTAATCGCTTTTTCCAGATTTTCTGCTGCTAAGTCAATTGTGTTGGCATCAGCGGACAGCTTCAGGTAGCCGGTAACTTGTGCCTCAAAGCGTTCTTTTTTAATGATGCGCATCGTCACGATTCCAACCGACAATACCATCAAAACAATTCCGATTAATATCTTATTCATGGCTTTTCTGTTAGTATGGTTCTTAGAACTTAGAGTATGTTTGGAGGCCCTTTTATGGGCTAGCATTTTTGACCTCCAAACAAGCTCTAAGTCATTCCTTTTGTCAAGGCAGTAGCGGGTACTATAGCTTCCTTGCTAGATGAATATACATTCTTATCCTGAATAACGCCTTTGTTATAGACAAACCCCGACTTATCAACGAGGAAGGAACCATTACTTCCGTAAAGCCGGATGTCGATCCGATGGCCCCTCCAAAGGGATAAATGTAATCGAAGTGTACAAGGTCTCCGCATCTTCTAAAGCCTGCCCCTGCAAAAACGCTGGAATAAACTGATCGAAAGCCTCCTCTTCCCACATAGCCTGTTCGTGCCCGGCCCCCTTCACGGTTACGTGTACCGACTGGCTAAACCCTTGCCGAATTTCTTCGACCTGGCTTACCGAGGTTCGGCAGTCTAGCATACCAGTGATAAAGAGGGCCGGAATCTCCGTTTGAATCCCTTGATCCGTAGCGAAGGGGAGTTCATTCTCCAACCAATGATCGTGCAAAGCGGAGAAAGGGAAGTTTACCACATTGCCGTAAGGGCTATCTTCTGCTTCCGCCAGAATGGTCGCCCAGCGTTCGAGGCTCGCGCCCGTAGCGAGCTGTTGATTGATTCCTTGGCCGGGAATTCCAATCCCCTGGATCATCCGTTTCTGAATGAACCATTGAAGCAGGGAGTAGTCTCCGGTATTAATGGAATGCAATAAACGGGGCATAATGGGAATGTCATTGGCATCATCAATATCCAGACGTAAAACCAGTGCTAAG
>JBCDIO010000331.1:0-5110 GCA_038748815.1 Bacteroidota bacterium | reverse complement strand
GGCCAGACTCCACTTACAGATCATCGATCACTTCAACATCGAGAAAATAAAGCTACTGATCGGGGGCTCCTGTGGTGGAAATATTGCTCAAGAAATGGCGTATTTCCTCCAAGATCGGGTCAAAAACCTGGCTCTTTTATGCTGTTCTTCCCGAGAATCCCCCTGGGCGATTGCTATACACGAATCCCAACGACTGGTTTTAACATCGGATGAAACGCTGGCAGATAAGACACCCCACGCCGGAAACAAGGCTTTAAAAGCCTGCCGAGCTGTTGCCCTACCCTTCTATCGAACCCAGAAGTCCTTCAATATTCGACAGAATGAATTAGATCCGCAGGTAATTTCCAATTTTCGCGCCAGCAGCTATATCAACTATCAGGGCGATAAGTTCGTGGATCGGTTTAATGCTCCGTGTTACTACACCCTCTTGAATGCGCTCGACACCCACAATATTGGCAGAGGAAGACTCAGCATTGAAAAGGCCCTATCAGAGATTAAAATCAATACGGTGGTCATCGGGTTTGAGTCCGATATCCTGATTCCCGTCCATGAGCAGCAATTCTTAGCAAAACACCTTCCAAAGGCAGACTACTTCGGCATCAAATCCATTTATGGACATGATGCCTTTCTTATTGAACATGAGCATATTAGAAAAGCTATTCGATCCAAAATCAACCTGTAGTCTATTGCGCATACGGAGAAAGTAGACATCTTCTTTTCCGTAAGAGTATTTCTCAAGGATAACCTTATATACTATCGTTAACAAGTACATTTTGATGTCCCACTTCCCGTTATTTTCGATACGTTTTTGTCAACATTTGGTCCAACTTTTGCGTAGCTTGATAATAGATAGATAAACCCGACTCTCGGGTAGTACATTCATCTAAAATTGGTCATTCTTTACCATAGAAAACATTTCTAGTATTTACAGGGGGCTTTGTCCTCCACAACGTTTAAAGAACCGAAAATGAAAAAAGAAACCTTAGCTATTCACGCAGGGTATACCACGGAGCCAACCACCAAATCCGTGGCGGTACCCATTTATCAAACCGTTGCCTACGAATTTGATAGTGCACAGCACGGTGCAGATCTATTCAACCTGGCGGTACCGGGAAACATCTACAGCCGAATTATGAATCCCACCGTTGACGTATTAGAACAACGGAT
The DNA here is from genome assembly GCA_038748815.1 of Bacteroidota bacterium. Classification (GTDB taxonomy): domain Bacteria; phylum Bacteroidota; class Bacteroidia; order Chitinophagales; family Saprospiraceae; genus JBCDIO01. The sequence continues at coordinate 3,943 of JBCDIO010000331.1, read as the reverse complement.
GGCCGCCCTCGAAGGTGGCATTGCTGGCTTGGTGGTCAGTGCGGGTAGTGCCGCTGTAAATTATGCCATCATCAACCTAGCCGAGGCCGGAGATAATATTGTCTCTACCCCTCAGTTGTACGGAGGTACCTATACCTTATTTGCCCACATGTTGCCCAAGTTGGGCATCGAGGTCCGTTTTGCCAAGAGTGATAGTGCCGAAGATTTAGCGGCCTTAGTGGATGACAAGACCAAGGGTATTTATTGCGAGAGTATCGGTAATCCCGCTGGGAATATCTGCGATCTGAAGGCGATCACCGATGCCGCGCACGCAAAGGGGGTACCAGTGATCTGCGATAATACCGTAGCAACCCCAGCTTTGATTCGCCCGATCGAGCACGGAGTAGATATCGTAATTCATTCTTTGACCAAGTATGTCGGTGGTCACGGTACCACCATCGGAGGTATCATCATCGATAGCGGAAACTTTGATTGGGCGAAGTACGCAGAGCGTTTCCCCCAATTTTCTCAACCAGAACCAAGCTACCATGGAGTGGTCTACACCGAAGCGATGGGTGCTGCTGCCTACATCGCAAGAGCCCGGACGGTAGCGCTACGAAATACGGGTTCCTGCTTACCAGCGCTTTCTGCCTTCCAAATTTTGCAAGGATTAGAAACGCTTCCACTAAGAATGGAGCGGCACTGTGAAAATGCCCTAGCCATCGCCGAGTTTCTAGAAGCCAGCGAGCACGTGGAATGGGTGCAGTACGGTGGTTTGAAGAGTAGTAAGTACCACGACCTTGCCAAGAAATACTGCGATGGGAAGCCATCTTCCCTACTCACCTTCGGAATCAAAGGGGGCTACGATCAGGCGGTGAAGTTTTATGATGCACTAGCCTTGTTCAAGCGTTTGGTGAACATTGGGGATGCTAAATCGCTAGCTTGTCACCCCGCCAGCACCACGCACCGTCAATTGACGGAGGAAGAACAAGAACAAGCGGGTGTTACGCAGGATCTCATCCGTCTATGTATCGGTATTGAGCATATCGACGATCTGAAAGCAGACTTAACGCAGGCTTTTGCAGCCATGGCTTAGGACTCGCACGGTCTATTTTTAAAAGCATAATTCGGGAAGCGAGCCAGCGTGGTTCGTTTCCCGAATGTGTTTACGCTTTGGGCCTACTTTATTCAAATGGGCTTCTATGTAGGCTTTGGGACCTAGGCTTCAAATGCCATTCATTCCACTACCACCCAGGTTGTAGCCACCATTCGCTCTTTCGCTGCTGCTCTTTTTTCCATCATCGCTCGAAGTTCTTGATCTTCAATACGATCTATGTCTGGAATAATATACCGACTGACCAGTTTTCCATTGGTCCCGATAATGCCGGTCCACTGCACCGAAGAGGTGGATATTTGAACTTGCGGTATTTCTAGCTTAGGAGATTGCTTGTAAATGGGTGCTATCTGCGTAAATACGTGCCCGTTTAGAATGCTAATAAATTCAGCATCCACCCAATGGACTAAGTCTATTTGTCCATCTTTGTCCATATCAAAGCCCCAACTCACTCGTACGGCATACCCTGCATTAATCTTATCGATAAGCCCTTCGACGGATCCCTCGATGACTTGCCCATCGGCATCGGTTTTTAGCACGAATCGATTGGATTGTGCTACCAGTGAGGATACGGATATGGAGCAGGCTAAAATCAGTAGAAAGCGGACGTACTTATTCATCATAGTTTCTTTGGTTATTTGATTTAAGCGGTTATTTATAGCATGGTTAATTATCAAACCAATCAAAAAAATTCTTCATCTGATCATTGACATAAGGCAGCGTTTCTAATGGAATTAAGGTGTGCATCCTTTCTACTAACTCTCTCGCCCTAGTCATATTATCCAGGGCTACTTCCCTTTGAATTTCGAAATAAAATCCGAAGCGGTAATTATTTAAAATTTGCACCAAGTATGGACTTTCCACAATCGTATCGTCCACTAAGTATTCAAACTTCATGACGTCCCAGTTCTGGCTCAGTTCATTGCTAAGACGATCCGCACAAAAACTGAGCTCATTTACTAAAGCTCCTTTAAGTAGATAATTGTGTAGTGATAACATATCCTCTGGAAAATTTCCAACCGTAAAATAAATACGATGCTTGGATTGATTGCGAGCCACAATCTGTTCTAAAATCAAGTCTCCCCGGAAGAGATACTGCCCAGATCTCAACTGATCAATATTCCAGATGAGAACGTTTTCCGGATCACAGCACGGGGTTTCAATGGCCCTAGTCTTGGTAGCCGCTTCGGCATAAGCAGGAAATCGGTTATACCCAATCGCTTCTTGTATAACAGCATTTTTGGAGCTAAAACTCAAATAGTCTCCGTACCATTCTGCACTCAACAAAGCCAGATCCACGATTTGAATATCGGTGCGCAAGCTATCTACCACTTGAGAATATAGGAGCGAGAAGGTAAATAAATCCCCACTCGAAAATAGAATCGAGTTCGAATCACAACTCGCCAAGGTATTTCTACTCAGCTCCAATAGAGCTGGGTGAAATCCCCCTCGACGCTTCCCTTCGGCAAAGGAAATTCGCACCGAATCTATATCATTCTTATTTAGGTATTTGAGTGCTAGAGATCCCCAAATGGAGGTTATCTTGGAATAAGGGTCCTGCACTAATTCCTCTCCCGTGTACCTTATTCCAGAGCTAATTATTTCCTCAAACTGGATACTGGCCTTTTCCGAGAGTTCGTACGTCTGATTTGGAACGGTGGTGCCATCCAGGCTATTTAACCGGTCGTAGCCGTAGCCAAGAAAGTAAAGGACTTCCTGATTGGATGGGTCTATCTCTTTGGCAGCCGTTAGAACTTCAATAACCGTTAGGAAGTTTTGTTCCGAAAACTCCTTCCGGAATTCCTCCTTAGCGATTTGGAGTAAAGAATCTACTTCCGATTGTGCTTTTCCTAGCACCAGGGAACAACTCACAAATAAGAGACTAAATATAAATCTAGTCATGTTAAACATGGCATTTGGTTTTTAAAATATCCTTACTCCACAAGCACCTTCCCAGAGCCAATCAGTGCTCCTTTGTCCCGGACCATAAACAAATATATCCCCTTGGCCAGCCTACCCTTTTCAAACGAAATCTGACCTGATCCATATTGAATAGGACAGTTGATTTTAAGGCCGCCGGAATTGACCAAGGTTAAACGTAGTTCTTTATAAGAACCGGGAGGCAAAGTGATTGTCCCTACCGATTCGATTGGATTAGGTACAACGCTTAAACGAGTGACTGGTATCGATTCGGTTACGGAAGAAACCATAGGTTCACAACCATCTTCATTACTTCCCACTTTAAGAAATAAATCGTCAAAGTAAGAATCATTATCGGTCCCGGCATTCCGCGTTCCTTTTAGTTCCATATGAATGATTCTTGTCATGGCGGGGATACTATCCCAATTGCTGAACAGTGTCCAAGCACTATTCTGGCTAGAGGTCGTACTACTAGAACCAAGCTCAATACCCGTTTGGCCTAAATATAACAACCTCATTTCCGGCAGGTCAGAACCATTAAAATTCGATAAATACCCTCCAAAATGGACCGCAAAATTTCCGGTATCAATCGAATCGGCGTAGGCAGACACATCCACTCCTTGGATGCAAATACCAACGGGGCTTTCTTCACAAAGCCCCCCAACGGCAAAGTACCGTTCTCCGGCGTAGGGTGAAATGCCATTACAAATACCGTCCGTTAAAGATTCTACAATCCCTTCGATGACTACCCAGTTCGTCAGGCTATCCTCTGATCCTTCGTTCAATAATAGATTAGCCGGAGCGATCGAAGCTCCAGTACTAAAAGAAACGGGCGTTGTCCAGGTACTCCAGTTCAATTCCCGATCCCGGTACCGCACTCTCCACCAGTAGATACTATTTTCATCTAGTCCTAGTATTTGTTCATCCGTC
>JBCDIO010000330.1:0-5122 GCA_038748815.1 Bacteroidota bacterium | reverse complement strand
TTTAAATCAAGCCTTGAACCGGTGATCGGAGTGAATATTCCTTTTAGTATTCTTCCAGGGAAAAGCTTCAGCGTAATTCAAGAGTTACCCGGTTGGCAAATCGGTGCTAATTATTATCATACCATAGGTAGCGGCCGTTTTGGGTTGCGGGCAGGCTCTAGAATTTATTTAGAGAATGAACGCATTGATTCTTCTGATGTGATTTGGCCTTCTCAGACTAATGCAGTTGGGGGATTTGATCCTAATCAACCTTCAGGGGAGGAGGTATTTACGATTCAGTATAATCGAATCTCTATAGGATTTCCTATTGCTGGTCGCTTATATTTTGGCGAAGGAAAGTGGCGAGGCTTTGCCGAGCTAGGAGTAATCTCAAGAATCTTTTTAACCAATCGGATGGTCCTTATCTACGGAAACGGAGACCGCAATGTTTCCTGGGGAAGTCTTACTTTGGTTAACACCACTAACGTTGGGTTCATAGCATTGGCCGGTGGAGGAGTAGAGTTTCAGGCCAAGGAACGACTTGCTTTTTTTGCGACCCTTCTTGGCCGGTATGTAACTAATACCATATTGAGAAGGAGTCTTATAAAGGGTTGGCATATTGGAAATGTTGGCTTAGAAATGGGGGCTCGGTTTTCCTTAAAATAAGACGAGGATAAAATGAATTTGGTTTTTAAGCATTGTATTTATACCCGAAGCGAAGTGGTTTGAGTCGTTCCTACTAGCCCCTGTACATGTCTACGTCGTTGTAAAGCCTCGCCGAAACTATGGCTTCGCCTATGTTTTACGCCTTGTTGACAAGCACATGGACTGCGTGTTAACTTCCCCTAACCACTGCGCTTCGGGTATAGTGTTCATACGATACTTAAGTTCAAACCAAACCTCATGAAGCATTTGTTTTTATGGCTGCTGCTTTTTTCTTTTTCCTGGTCTGCACAAGCTCAGTTTACCTCGAGCCTGGACGCCATGATTGGGGTAAGCCAACCGTTTACCCAATTTTCGGGGATTAAAAATTCAGATGATTATAACCAGCTACCCGGTTGGCGGATTGGTATCAATTATCATCAGGGTATAAGTGATCGTTTTTCGCTGCGGCTTGGGGTTCGTCTGTGGGTAGATAATGCCCGCCTACAGGTTGTCGACCCATCGAGTCAGGTATCCGACCCAGAGGAGAATATTGTTATTAACCTCAATAATGTGTGGACGGAATTTCCTTTAGCTGGACGTTGGTATTTGGGAAGTGGCAACTGGAAACCGTACCTGGAAGCCGGGATTGCACCAACCGTTTCGTTTATTCAGCGGTCCAAATGGCAGCCCGAAAATGGAAGCGAATCCGTAAATTGGTCCAATACGATCACCGTAGACGATCGAATGATTTTGGTTGTGGGTCTAGTTGGCGGTGGCGTAGAGTACCAAGCTCGAGAACGACTAGCTTTTTATGCTTCACTGCTTGGCCGTTATTTTATGAACCCGCTTTGGAATACCAATTTAATTAACAATCACAACGGGAATGTGGGACTAGAACTCGGTGCTCGGTTTTTGATGAAATAAATCACAATGGTGAAGCACCTAGTGTTTATTCCCGGTCTGGGATTTGATCAACGAATTTTTGAGCAGCTGGAATTACCCGGCTGCTCTCTTTATTTTCTGGACTGGATAGAGCCACTGCCCGAAGAGTCTCTAAGGAACTACGCCGCCCGAATGGCCAAGAGGCTACCCCCTGAAGTCAAGCAGTGGGTACTGGTAGGCCATTCCTTTGGAGGAATACTGGCGCAGGAAATGACGGTCTTTCTGCCAGCCGACCGAGTAATTTTACTCTCCAGTATTCAAAAACCCACGGAGAATCCTTGGTTTTCACGATCCTGGCTCCTTCCGGTATCTACCGTATTATTACCCGTCAGTTGATTCTGGCTTCTTTCCCTCTTTGGGGAGCCTCCCACGGTTACGACACGCCAACCGCCAGGAATTTGTTTATCGATATGGTCCAAAATCAGTCGAACCAATATTTGCAGTGGGCTTTATTGCAATTAGCAAAATGGGAAGGATCCGAAACTTCAGTGCCAATTAATCGGATGCACGGAGCAAAGGATAAGGCCTTTCCTTTGCAGGATCTCCAGAATATTGATAATTTACTCCCGCAAGGAGACCATTTCCTGGTTTGGAAAGAAGCGGTGATTGTTAGTCGCTGGATCATTGAGATACTCCAACATAAAGCACATGAAAACTTGGACTAATCCTCTTCGCTTAGAAGGGCAACACATACATCTGATTCCATTAGAAGCCAAGCACCGCGACGATTTGGTGAAAGCGGCCGCAGATGGCGAATTATGGGAACTTTGGTACACTTCTGTACCCGCTGAATCAACGGTTGATACCTACATAGCAACTGCCTTAGCGATGCAAGCATCGGGTAGTGGTTTGCCCTTTGTCGTTTGGCACGTGGAAAGTGAGCAGATCATTGGATCGACCCGGTATTGTAATATCGACCAGGCCCATCGCCGGTTGGAGATCGGCTACACTTGGTACGCCAAATCCTATCAACGTTCGGCCGTAAACGCCGAGTGTAAATTATTGCTGTTAGAATACGCTTTTGAGACGCTCAAAACGATGGCGGTAGAGCTGAGAACGCATTACTTCAACACCCGTTCTCGGGAGGCTATTGCTCGCTTGGGGGCCAAGCAAGATGGCATTCTGCGCCAACATCGAATCGACGAGCATGGCCGCAAACGAGACACGGTCGTCTTTTCAATTCTGGATTCAGAATGGCCGACGGTACGTTTTGGTTTGGAAGAGCGATTGCGCCGGGGAAGTAGTCGTTAAAACCGGATTGGATTTGTTCCTTTTGGGGTTTTCTTCATTGTAAAAGAAAAACCCCATGCAAAATCAAGCCCTCGTTTTTCTTCTTGCTCTATCGTTTTCTTCCTACGCACAAGTGGTGGAAAAAGTGTCTACTGAAGCATCCGTTTTTGTCAAGGCTTCTGTACAAAGATCTACCCATTTAGATAGTCTTTGGAAGAAGGTCACCACCACGTCCGGTGGTTGTTTAATTGGTATGCAACATTATCGCCCCGGACAGCAACCAGTGCGGGGTTGTGTTTTTTATGGGTCCAATGATTGGAGGGTGTTCTTCCGAAATGATCCCGCGCAAATAGGTCCCTTTTTGGTAGCTCAGCTAAGCGATACAACCACGACTACTATTCACACCTGTCCGTTTTTTTCGGCTTCGGCGGGGGAGTTGGCGGTGTATTGTCTGCAGAAGGTATATCGGATCAACTGGTACGATTTTGAGTCTTTTCAAACCTACAACGGCCGAGAGATTACCAGTAGTAATGATCAGCCCCAAAGGTGGTTACAAGCCATTTTGGAAGACGAAACCCAACGAATGGTTATGGTTGATCACTGGAACCAGCAGATTAAATCGGGGCCGCTAGCCGAAGAATAGACCAAGCTTTTAGCCTTGTGGTGAACAATCTGCCGCTTGTGGTTTTAGTAAAGTACTTTTTACTAGGCCCGAAGCGAAGTGGTTTGGGTATAAAATCGAAGCGATGAGCAAGAAGCAGATGTTTACTTTCCTGCGGGATCTTGGGAAAAATAACAGTAAAGAATGGATGGATGCCAATCGGGGGCGGTATCAAGATGCTAAAGCGACCTGGTTGGAAGAAATCCAGCAGATTCTAAACCGTTTGTCGCAGCACGATCCCTCTTTTGAGTTTATCGAGCCCAAGAAAACGATTACCCGAATCAACAATAATCGGCGGTTTCATCCGGACAAACCAATCTACAAGGACTATTTTACTTGTACTCCCCAAGGTGGAATGGGCGTTGCTTCTTTTCACATTTCCGTCGGACCCAATAACTCCTTCATTGGTGGAGGTTTGTACCGCCCGGAAAAGGAAGAATTGACAAAAATCAGAGCTGCGATTGATTATAATGGAAGCACCTTTAAAGAGTTGTTAAGCGAGCCTGGTTTTGAGCAATTCTTCGGGGGGCTTTCTGCGGACGAACAGCAACTAAAGACTGCCCCCAAGGGTTATCCTAAAGATCATCCACATATCGATCTATTACGGCGAAAGAACTTTGTGGGTATGGCGCAGTTAACGGAAAAGCAGGTAGTAGCCGACTCCTTCGTTGATCTGGTAGAAGAAGCCTATCTAAGTTTACGTCCGGTATTGGCGTATTTGCAGGAAGCACTAGCATTCGAGGAAGCCTAACTGGATAAGGAGAGAAAGTTTACTATCTTCGGTTCAAGCCCTTCGCCACAAGCCAGCTTAACTGTTCAGATCTTAGACGAAATAGTATGAATCGGACTCTCCTATTCCCCCTAGTACTCCTATGCCTCCCATTCTTTTCAGAAGCCCAAATCTGTGATGGAAATGTGGGTGAAAATATTTTCACCGATGGAGATTTTGGTAGCGGCCCAGAAAATTTTCTACCCTTCAATCCCTTTATCGCGCCGGGGTATATCTACACGCAGAACCCTCCGAACGATGGTTTTTATACCATTAGTAACAACGTGGCTCTTTGGCCTTTTGATTACGATTGGTTAAATATTCAGGATAATAGTAGTGATCCGAATGGCTATATGATGATCGTGAATGTGAGCTTCGAACTCGGTCTGTTTTACGAGCAGGAGGTAGATGGCTTGTGTGACAATACCCTCTACCAGTTTACGGCCGATATCTTTAATATGGTCCCTCCCGGAAGTAATATCATTAGGCCCAATGTGTCCTTTCTGCTCGATGGGGTAGAGGTTTATAATACGGGAGAAATTCCAGAATCGGGCGAGTGGAACACCTACGGGTTTACCTTTTCCACCGATCCTGGGCAAACCAGTGTTACCCTTTCTTTAGCCAATAATGCCCCGGGTGGTTTTGGGAATGATCTGGCTTTGGATAATATTCAATTTCGGGCTTGTGGGCCAGAGGCGCTCATTCTGCCAGAAGAGGTTGCTAATATCTGCGAAGAGGGGGATCCTATCACCATTGATGCAACCATTAACGGCAATCAATTTCCAACACCGGTAGTCCAATGGCAGGAAAGCTTTGACGAAGGGCAAACCTGGCAAGATATTCCAGGAGCTACGGGACTAAGTTATACGCATACCAATTTGGCGGGTGGATTTTAC
>JBCDIO010000329.1:0-5141 GCA_038748815.1 Bacteroidota bacterium | reverse complement strand
GACTCGTAGAACTTCCCCCAGCATATATCGCCAGAAACATAAATCAACGAATCGGCCCCGTACCCATTATCGGCTGACTTATTTCGGTAGTAAACCACATACGATCCGTTTACCGAAAAGGAAAGGATATCGGTGTCGCCATCGTTGTCGATGTCATCGAAAACGGGTACATCAATCGGATTGACGTACACCTGGGTTTGATTATCATCGAATTGGGTGAAGAATATACCCTCGTTGGTGTTCCCGGTAATGTAAGGTTCAAAAGCCAAGCGATTCTCTGAATCGTAATAGCCCGTATACGCCCTCACCCCCTGAAAGGGAATGCTTACACAAACAAACAAGTCGGCAATACCATCTTCGTTGTAGTCGTACAACAAAGACCAATTCTTGGCAAAATTGGGAAAATTGCGAGCGTACTCGGGGGCGAACTTATAGTCCGGCTGCCCGGCATTACCTTCATTGAGAAAGGTTAAATGTACATCTCCGATTCGATCGAACATATACAGATCCTCTAGTCCATCATTATTAAAATCACCTTTAGTAATCTGGGGACTGTTCAACCCACCCGCTAAGGCGTTCTTAAGTTGAATTCCATTGGCTTCAAAAGGTACCTCTAAATGATCGAAAGTTTGAGCAAAGGTCGAAAGGCTTGCTAGGCAAAAAAGTAGGGTAAATAGTTTTTTCATTTTCATAAGCTATGATCTATTAGCCCGTAAAAGGCTACTTTAAATACTTGAAATTTGGTGGTTTTATCCCACAAATCCAGAGACTGTACTTTAGAGTAAACAACGGGGACTTTGGTGATTCCCCAATTTATTTGTTTCTTTTCGGGCGATTTAAGTGATTTTAACCACTACAGCATCAATTTACCAAAAAAGGCACATGAAGCTCAAGGCACTTTTCACCTGTCTGGCACTTTGTTTACTAATTGGCAAAATGCACGGACAAGAAACGGATTCTCTCACTAATCAATTACCGGATCCCGCCCCTCAAGCTGTACCCGCGGATACCGTCCCCCTCTCACAATACGAACTCTCTCTAAGCGATGAAGGTTTAGTATTTAAGGGGACTTCTCCGAACAACGGACCCGTTTCCTTACGTATTAACGGTGAAGATACGACCTTAGATGTTGTGGATGCTGTCGCAAATTTGCCTTGGGATCTAGATAGAAAGGGAACATTGGTATTTTTACGCAGCGATGGTAAAAATATGGCACTATACCATGCGTCCAAGTCCGGCCCCGGGCAAACCCGCTTGCGCAGAATTCCATTGTGGTTATCGGTGCTCCCACCTCTTCTGGCCATCGGTTTGGCCCTTATTTTCAAAGAAGTATACGTTTCCCTCTTTCTGGGAATTTGGTCTGGTGCTTTTATCGCTGGTGGCTTACGCTTCGATTCTTTTAGCTTTTATTTCTATAGCCTTTGGGAAGTTGTTGAAAAATACGTAGTGGCCGCCCTCAACGATACCGGGCATATCTCGGTCATCGTATTCTCTTTAATGATTGGGGGTATGGTGGCGATCATTAGTAGAAATGGTGGTATGGCCGGGATTGTCAATCGACTTTCTCGCTATGCCAAATCCGCCAAATCGAGCCAATTCGTAACCTGGTTGCTCGGAATCGCCATTTTCTTCGATGACTATGCCAATACCCTGATCGTAGGTAATACCATGCGCACGGTAACCGATAAATTTCGGATCAGCCGGGAAAAGCTAGCCTACATCGTCGATAGTACAGCCGCCCCGGTTTCGGCAGTGGCTTTTATTACTACTTGGATTGGGGCAGAATTGGGATACATCGGAGATGCGGTCCAACACCTGGATAATTTCCCGGGCGGTACCCCTTACTCCATTTTCATTGCTTCTTTAAAATATTCCTTCTACCCAATTCTGACGCTACTATTCATTTTGGTGGTCGTTTACACTGGTCGGGACTTTGGCCCCATGCTAAAAGCGGAGCGCCGCGCTCGGTCTACCGGGCAAGTGGCACCTCCTTCCAGCGGTGGCCATACCGAAGACATGGAAGACTTGAGCCCCGTAGAAGGTGCTCCCGAAAAGAGTTATAATGCTTTCATACCCGTGGCACTGGTCATATTAGTCACAATGTACGGTTTGCTCGTCACCGGATTCGAGGGGACCTACGGTAGCTTAATCGACGAAGGTCTAGATCTGGGTGCTCTATCCTGGTCAGGAGTTTGGCAAGCACTTACCGAAAGTGGTCAAGAAGGATTCTTTATGAAGCTGGGTACACTTATCGGTAATTCGGACTCCTACGTTGCCCTGATCTGGGCATCCCTTACCGGGGTGGTTTCGGCCATCCTGCTGACCCTCAGTGGCCGCATTATGAATTTAGCGGATACCATGGGTACCATGGTGACGGGTTTCAAAACGATGCTGCCTGCCTTGATCATTCTGACCCTGGCCTGGTCTTTGGCTCTTATTACCGATGAACTCTACACGAGCAGCTACCTCTCCGCTAACCTAGAAGATGCCCTCAATCCCTATTGGATGCCAGTGATTATCTTTATTCTGGCGGCACTCATTGCCTTTTCTACCGGATCGAGCTGGTCTACCATGGCTATTCTGTACCCATTAGCAATCCCCATCACTTGGACGGTATGCCAATCACAAGGGATGGATGTTGATCTAAGCATGGAAATTTTACTAAACGTAATCGCCGTCGTATTGGCAGCCTCCGTATTGGGAGATCATTGCTCCCCGATTTCGGATACGACCATTCTTAGTTCCTTAGCTTCCGACTGTAATCACATCGATCATGTTCGTACGCAGCTCCCCTATGCATTGACAGTTGGTACCTTCAGTTTACTCTGCGGATTCTTATCAACGCTCCTAGGGGGTGGTGCACTCATTAGTGTTCTACTGATCGTGGTAAGCATCGTGGTCTTATGGTTTATCATGATGCGGGTTGGTAAGCCCATCGAAGAGTAAAGATAGAACCATGCAACGGACAGAGATCAAGCAATTGATCAGTGCAGGAGATTATCTGGAAGCTTTAGAACGGGCCGAGCAATGGTACTTGGCATCGAACCAAACCGATGCCTATAATCAGAGCATCCTATTATCTGGTAACTGGTATCGTATCCAACGAGATTGGCGGCGCGAGCTTGTAACCAGAGAAGACCGAACCACCGCGGAGCAAACAGTCATAAAGGAATTCCTACATCTAATCGATCTTCCCGATCGGCCGGGCCGCACGGAAGCGGTACAAGCACAGATTGATGCGGGCCATGAAAAAATACTCAGGGAAGATTTCGCCGCAGCGGAGCAACATTTTCAAAAAGCGATCCAGCGTGTGCCTGATGACTTGGAAGCTAATTTTTTACTAGGTACTAGCCTTACCGCTTTAGGCCGTTTTGTGGAAGCTAACCTGCGCTTTTCTTACTTATTGGAGCATTTAAGCCCCAATAACCCTCGGGCCTTAACCCAGCGAGGAAATAATTCGTTTATCCTTGGGCAGATCGAAAAAGCCTGCTCCGATTGGAAATTGGTGCAGCAAGAAGGTTTTCCATACGCCGACCAAATGCTTCTTGATCACTGTCAGAATTCCAAATAATGACCATGCTACAAGCTCTTTATAAAATCACCTTATTAGTTGTCCTACTATCCTTTTGCGGGAGCTGTAACCGAATTGGCCAAGGCACCAAAATGGTGAGTAAATTATCAAAAACCAGAATTCAGCAAGTCCTGCGTTCTTCCACTCATGTGCTGAAACGCTACAGCAAGATAGAACAACTCACCTACCAAAGCGTCATTCAGTTTAAAAACAAAATGCCCATCCAATCTTTTTCCGGGACCTTGGATAACTTTACCTATACCAGTGCCGAGTTTAAACTATTGGCGGCTAGCATGGAAAATGATTTATACCGTGCCCTTTATCTGGTCTTGGCAGAAATTAACAAAGGAAAAGTCTACCGATATAACTTACCCGAACAAATCAATACCGTTCTGGTGCTGAACGCAGGGCGATTCGAAAATTCGGTAAATTACTTTCGGGAATCCGGGGAGCTAGTTATTTCTTCTAGCGAATACGTTACACGGTTCAATGTCGATCAAATCTTAACCGATGTTACCAAGCTAAGTGTAACGGGAGCTGGCACAAAATATTTACTTCGGGGAGATTAGTACTTTGTAACCTACATTTCTAAACATTTTGACGGGTTCTTTTTGCCCAGCTCATCGTTACGTACTCGCCTTCGTAGCTATGGCTACGAGCTTGCGCGCCTTGATCTGAACAAAAATCGCCTCGGCCAAAATATTCATTTACATAGTTTACAAAGTATTAGCCATTAGCTTGGAATAGTCCTTTTAGCTTTCGCAAGAGCTTAAGCATCTTCACGTCGATATTTGGGTTCACGTGAAAGAATAGATTGTTGATGGTGAGCCAATCCTTTTCAATTTGGATATCCAATAGGTTTTCGTAGCGTACCGCTCGGGCCTTTTGTAGCGCAACCTTCCAGTAGATGGCGTACTCGGTCATAGCAAAGCCTTCCTTGAGATTACCCAGCAAAGACTGGTCACACAAGAAAAGAATCTTTTCATTCCGCTCTGGAAACAGCCAGGACTGGGAAGCATTCTTCAGTAATTCTAAAGGCATTCCCAGGAAATTTGTGTACACGGTCTCGTCTGATTCGGAGGGAAAATCCAAGTAGTCCATAATCATCCGATCCAGGGAGATATTATCCAAATGGGCTCGTTCGTATTTTAGAATGGCCTCCGGAATGGGATGGACATTAATATCCTGACAGTACATGATCAGGAAAAAATCACAAAGGCCTTCTAATGCTTCGTCCAGGAGCTTTTTACTTTCCGTTTGCGGGCGAATGGATCCCGCTCGAACTCGTTCTAATTCTTCGGCTAATTGCCGAACACGTAGTTCGAAGGTCGGTTTGAAATCGGAAAGCTCAAAGCGTTCTAAGTATTGGGCATATACTTTGGCATCTTGCTCTTCGATTACTTTACGCTGAAACAAATCAAAAAATTGCTCGGTAATAGCCTTCTCAGAAGGAGCGGTTGGTGGGGGTTCAAAAATATTATGTGGAGGTGTTTTGGCAAAAAAGTCCAGACCACAATTCTTACAGAATTTGGCACTCAATGGATTCTCCGTACCGCACTTCGGGCAATCT
>JBCDIO010000328.1:0-5142 GCA_038748815.1 Bacteroidota bacterium | reverse complement strand
TTGTACGAGGGCGATGTGACGCTGGTGTTGTAGGGGGAGTCCGTTCTCTTCTAGGTTTTCCTATCCAACACTAAAACATAATAATTTGCGATTGTAATCGCAAATTATTATGTTTATGCATGATCCATCGCATCGTAGAGCAGAAAATTACAGATCGCCTCTTTCAAGGTAAGGTAATTCTGCTAGTCGGACCACGGCAAGTCGGGAAAACCACCCTGGTCAAAACCATTGCGCAAAAATCGGGGCTCCGGTATCTCTACCTAAACGCCGACGAGCCTGATGTTCCCATGCTATTCGAAGGTAAATCAAGCTCCGAATTATTGGCTAGTATCGGTCCATACCAAATGCTTATTTTGGATGAGGCACAGCGCATTGATGAGATTGGCCTAGTCCTAAAGCGATTGATTGATGCCGCACCAGGCATCCCCATTCTAGTTACCGGTTCCTCCGCCCTAGATCTGGCGGATACCATGAACGAACCACTAACGGGGAGAAAATTTGATTTCAATCTATTCCCGATTTCTTACCCAGAAATACAAGCCCAAGAGGGTGTTCTAGAAGCAACAAGAAGCCTGGAAAGACGACTTATCTATGGTTCTTACCCAGAGATTATCAATCATCCGGGCGATGAGACGATCCGCTTAAACACCTTGGTATCTAGTTATCTGTATAAAGACATTTTGGCCTTAGCCAAGATACGCAGGCCCAGTCTTTTACAAAAATTAGTGCAAGCCTTGGCCCTGCAGGTAGGCAGCGAAGTATCCAATAATGAATTGTCTCGCTTGATTGGATCCGATAATCAAACGGTGGAAAAGTACATTGATCTCCTGGAGAAAGCCTTCGTTGTTTTCCGGCTACCCGCCTTTAGCCGCAATGTACGTATAGAGCTTAAAAAAAGTAAAAAGGTATTCTTCTATGACAATGGGGTCCGCAATGCCGTTATCGCCAATTTCAAGCCTTTAGAAATAAGAGACGATAAAGGAGCTCTTTGGGAGAATTATTTGATTAGTGAACGGATCAAATGGAAAGCCTATCAGGGGATATTTGGCAATAGCTATTTCTGGCGTACCACTCAAAAACAAGAAATTGATTACCTCGAAGAGCGAGATGGCCAGCTTTTTGTTTATGAAATGACTTGGAAATCAAATCATAAAAAACGAATTCCGCTTACTTTTCAAAAAGCCTATCCAAACGCTACGGCCAAAGTCATTCATCGTGCCAATTTTACGGATCTTTTTGACTAGGAAGAGATAGAAAGTCAACCATTACTAGACTAGTACAGTTCTGTAGGAGTACCAAAATCAAAATAGATGAACCTACGCATTGTACTCCTCCTCTTTGGTCTGGGTAGTCTGCAGGCCTGTGCGCCCGTTGACACCCCCGAAGCATCCAACGAATACCAGATTCATGGCACCGTTCAGAACCCGGATGAAGACGGCCAAGTGATTTTAGCTACGTTTGACCCGGTCACCCAGGTTAAAACACCCCTTGATACCGCCGAAATCAGCGAAACCGGGGAATATTCCCTGAGCTTCGAGTGGACCCAACCGGATTTATTCCGGGTAGCTTTTGGCAACCAAAATGTGATGCTAGCCATCGACGCAGGCCAGAATGACATTACCCTCCATGTTGAAGGCGCGAAGAATGGAACGGTAGAGATCATTGGTTCTACAGACTCCGAAAAACTGCAGGGCTACGAAGCCTTCCGCCAGGAATCCAACACCCGACTCATCAAACCACCCTACGATCGGATGCGTGCCGCCACCAAAGCCAGGGACACACAAACCGAGATTGATGCGGTTTTAGAATATAGCCAGAACAGCAAGGAACACCGGCGAGAACTGATTGAGTATACCGAGCAGAATATTGGCACTTCGATAGCCCTGTATGGTACCGTGCTGCGCTGGACCGGCGACGATCAGATCGACAAACTAGATGCTCTAGTAAATGCCTTCGCCGCTGCGCATCCGGATTTGGCGATGACCAAGGTGATGCAGGAAAAATTGAATCGCTTCCGGCAGGTAGCCGTAGGTGTGAAAGCCCCCGAAATCAAGCAGCCGAATCAGAACGGAGAAATGGTATCCTTGCATGAGAACAAAGGAACCTATACCCTTATTGACTTCTGGGCTTCTTGGTGTGGGCCTTGTCTGTTGCAGGTGCCGGACCTTAAAGAAGCACAAGCCGCTTACGGCGAAAAAGGCTTTCAAATCTTTAGTGTATCGGCGGATACTAAAGAAAAGAAATGGAAAGAGGCTATCGTAGAATACGATTTGGATTGGCCGAATGTATCCGATTTGGAAGGCTGGAATTCCGAGGCCGCCAAAGCTTACAATGTGACCTTCTTACCGTTCAACTTATTGATCGATTCGGAAGGAACGATCATCGATAAAAACTTACACAGCAAGGTGCTGCAAAGTAAATTAGCAGAGTTATTGGGAGAATAATCCCCTTTTCCCAGAACTAAGGGGATTCGGGTCTTTCTTCCTTTTAAGGATAGTATCCGAGCTGTTTTTTTCTAAATGCAGGATTTGATATCCATCTACGAGAGCATAGAAATCTCGTAGATGGATTCTGAAGTTACCCCCTTTTTTTCTGAATGATTACAAAAGGTAAGAATCCAAGCTCATCTGGACTGAAATCGTACTATTGGAAGATTTTGTTGGGGCGATTTAGGAAAACTGATAGGAAACAAAATGGCTTGGGTTTACAATCATATCTAATTCAACAAACCAATGGATAACCAAACCTTACTATTTCAGGAATTAGAAAAGGTACTCGGCGCAAAGAATGTCCCTTACGAGTTTTACCCCAGATCGGAGGAACAGCCCTTTCCCCTTTTAGTGGCGCAGTTTTCTTTATCCGAACAACTCGTGTTCAATATATCCTTCATCTTCATTCCAACTGGATTGGGAGCTGAAGGAAAAACCGAACTCCTGCAGGTCTATACGGAGATTGGCAGTCAAAAAGTAACGAATCCGCAGATTAAGCGCTTTTTGAATTCCATTAATAGTAATACCCCATTGGGTTCTTTTGGGGTCAACGAAGAAGATGGCATTTATTTCCGCTATATGCTGATGGTTCCTAAAAAGGCGACTCCGGAGCTATATGGTACTTTTGAGGATTTCATTCAGCTCTTTTTATTCACCGTATCCCATTTTGGCCCCACTTTAGATCAATTGAACCAGGGAATCATTACGGCGGCTGCGGCACTCAAACAGCTGCAGTCTGAGTAGTGAATCAATAGGCGTAAATGTCAATTATCCTTGAAAATTGAGACCAGTGTTCTCAATTTTCAAGGATAATTGATGTATTTTGCATAAATTGTAGGAACTTGATGTTTATGCAATCAAAATTAATTCCCCGTCAAAAGGATGTAGAAAAGGTCCAACAACTACTTCGGCTCTTTCCCGTTACGGCAATCCTTGGGCCAAGGCAAGTAGGTAAAACAACTCTAGCGAAATCGTTTCAACCAAACCACTTATTTGACCTGGAGAATCCTAGAGATGAAGCCGCTCTAGAAAACCCTCAAATTACGCTGGAGCGCTTGAACGGCCTTATCCTCATTGACGAAATACAGCGTCAACCTTCCTTATTTCCCTTACTACGGTATTTAGTCGATCATAATCCAAACCAGCGTTTCCTAATCCTGGGCAGTGCTTCTTCTTCTCTTCGGCAGCAAAGCAATGAATCATTAGCTGGTAGAATTGGGAATTACTTTTTGTCCGGGTTTAATATTGCAGAAATTGTCCATAACGATTGGCGTAGACTTTGGGAGCGGGGTGGATTCCCGCGTTCTTTCTTAGCGCAATATGAATCGGACAGCTTTGAATGGCGAAATCAGTTTATAAATACCTTCTTAGAAAAAGACCTGGGCATGCTCACTGCTGGAATTCCAGCGGCGACCATGTACCGTTTTTGGACCATGTTGAGTCATTACCACGGTCAGACTATCAACTACTCAGAGTTAGGCCGATCCTTTGGAATCACTCATAAAACCGTTAAGCTTTACATCTATATTCTGTAAGATACCTTTATTATCCGCTTGGCGATGCCATGGCATATCAATAATAAAAAACGACTGGTAAAGGCTCCAAAACTATACATTAGAGATTCTGGGTTATTCCATAACCTACAGAATATCCCCGATTATAAAACCCTAATATCTCATCCAAAACTTGGCGCTTCCTGGGAAGGCTTTGCCATTGAAGAGCTAGCTAGCGTATTACAAAAAAGAGATACCGAATTATACTTTTACGGCACGCACGGGGGCTTAGAATTAGATCTATTCTGGCATGCCAAGGGCAAGGCCTACGGAGCCGAATTCAAGTTTAGCGATGCTCCCAGAACCACTAAATCGATGCATCAAGCGATACAAGACTTGAATTTAGAGCACCTCTGGGTCATCTACCCGGGAGATCGCCAGTATGCCTTAACTGATCAAATAACGGCCTTACCGATTACTCAATGCCAGCAGATTGTGGAACGTTATTAATTACGAGGAATGGTATAAATCTCCTCGGCTCGCCCATCCAAAAAGTAGAAGTTCTTCCCGGTGTACAGGCCATCTTCTTCCAGCATGATGCGAACGATCTTCCCCCATTCTGGCACCTCCGTAGCTGCAAATAATTCAATGGAATACGCCGTATTCGGATACAAGGGGTAATCTCCACGTCCTTTCACCCCTCCTTGCGCATCCCACATACCAATGGTGGGGCCGGCAGCGTGCCCGTGGGTGCCAATCGGGTGGGTATAGATGGAGGCTTGAATATCTTGCTCTTCGGCTTTCGCTAAGGACGCCAGAAGAATTTCGTTCCCGCTCTTTCCTTCGATGAAATTTCCGGTTAGAATATCCTGCAGTTCATTCCCATTTTTGAACGCTTTCTGTAGCCCAGCCGGGACTTCCGTTTCCCCTTCTGGTAGCATATAAAAATGCTGCTGTTGGTCCGTATTGAGGCGGAGATAAGTAATACCGAAGTCCACGTGGAGTAGATCTCCGTACTGGATGATTTGATCTTCGGGTCGGTTTGCAAAGGAGGCTAAAAAGCTATTCTCGGCCATGGAGCTCCGTTGAATGGAGACCGAAGGGTGAAACCACGTTTCTAGGCCCAATTCGGTTACTCGTTGCCGCAACCACCAGATTAC
>JBCDIO010000327.1:0-5146 GCA_038748815.1 Bacteroidota bacterium | reverse complement strand
GTAGCTAACAGCGGTCTGATTACCTTAAATCTGGAAGAGTATTTCCCATCCGCGGAGATCGCTTCATTCGATCTAAAGGATTACTTATTTCATGGCCTTATTCTGAAAGAAAAGGATTTTCGAGCTTCTCTTAAGGAACACGATTGGGAGCAGTATGAGAATAAACAATTACTCGTTTTTTGTTCTACCGATGCGATCATTCCCGTATGGGCGTATATGTTGGTTGCGGCCTACGCGACGCCGGTAGCTGCCGATATTTACCAAGGGGATGCCGAGGAATTTTATAAGCTTTCCTTCCAGCTGGCCCTCGATAAGATTGATTACACCGAGTTTGATGGAAAGCGGATCGTAATCAAAGGGTGTAGCGACAAACCCGTCCCTCCCTCCGCTTACGCAGAACTAACAAAACGCTTACAGCCTTACGCGAAAAGTATTATGTACGGGGAGCCCTGTTCCACCGTGCCGGTTTTTAAGCGTCCTAGAGTGTTAAAAAAGGATGTCTAAGCCCTGTTTCATTGGCTTTTTGGTCTAGGTTTGCTTATCCTTGTGCATATGAAATGATTGCGCAACATCGCACAAACCTAGACCCATGAGCCGTACCGTCCTTTATATTTACGCGACCCTTCTTACTATTTTATTAGCTTTTATTCTTTTGAGTTCCTCCTCGGAACCTAAACAGCGGGCCCTAGCTGAGTGGTCGGCAGCTGGCCTTCCTCAACAGATTGAAAATGTCCCAATTGAAAAGGGATATTCCTTTGCCGGAGAAGACTTGGAAATGGATAATTTCGATGTTCGGGAGCGGCTAGAGCGGGAACTGATGACCAATGCCTATTGGCATTCAAATACCGTTCGCTTGATCAAGCACGCCAATCGATATTTCCCGGTTATCGAACCTATTTTAGCCAAGAATGGAGTGCCGGATGATTTCAAATACTTGGCCGTTGCAGAATCGGGTTTGGCTAATGTCGTATCACCCGCCGGGGCAACCGGTTACTGGCAATTCTTGCGTGATGTAGGGAAAGAATACGGTCTCGAAGTAAACGGTGAAATAGACCAGCGTTACGATATTGAAGCATCTACTGAATCGGCTTGTAAGCTACTTCTGAAGCTGAAAGATCGCTTTGGCTCTTGGTCCATGGCGGCTTTGGCTTACAATATGGGCGGCGCGAACTTAAAGAGAGCTATCGAGCGACAAAAACCAGAACGTTTCTCTGATCTGAATCTCAATGAGGAAACATCCCGCTATGTCTTCCGCATTGTGGCGATTAAAACGATTCTGCAGGCACCCGGTGAGTTTGGTTTTCAACTTCGCCCAGAAGATCTGTACCAGCCTTTTACTGATACGAAAAAGATCAAGGTCACCGGAGCGGTGTCGAGTTGGGCAGACTTTGCCGAAAAGTATGATCTTTCCTACCGTATGTTGAAGGTTTATAATCCTTGGTTAAGGGACTATAAGTTGACGAATAAGACGGGGAAAGAGTATTTGATAACGGTGCCAGAGTGATGTAGTCCTTTCTGGTGCTTGGCGGATTTAATTAGACCAGTTACTAGAGTGTCCAGACTTTTAAGCATAAAAAAGACGGCTTCCAACGTCTATGACGTCGCAGGGGCCGCCCGCTCTTTACCTTAATATACAAGTCTCCATTCCCCACCATGCTACACAAACAAAAACGTTCCCAAGGGAGGACGATAATCGCCGAAATTGAGAGCGGCATCTTAATCTAATTACCCTTGGTATTTAAAAATCGAGTTTTTATCAGTGACTATTTGGACTTAAATACCTCTATTATTTTAGGCGCTAAACAAATCGTTAGGAAAAGAAAAAACCATGTCATTAAGTAGAACTTGGCAATAGACTTTAAACTCCACGTCAAATTCAAAAAGTCAATGTTGATAAAAAAATCGAACATCAACAGTCCATAAAACCAAAATAAAAAGCTCCATATACTTAAAGCGTAAAATCCTTGAAGAGTAAATTTTTCATAGAGCTTTTTCTTGTTCCTTGAGTGGTATCCACCTTTAGGGAAAGTTTTTTTTGTGCAAAAATCTCTGGTCATAGTTTCTAAGTTCAAATACTAAGATTCTTCTACTTGTGGTCCAGGCATGACCTTCTAAGGTCTTGCTTCTCGCCAATAAAAAAGCCGACCCGAGTACTCGGGTCGGCCTTTTTATTGGCGAGAAAAGTCGAATTATTTCAAACCTAACTGTTGGTTGAGTTCTTGGTATTT
The DNA here is from genome assembly GCA_038748815.1 of Bacteroidota bacterium. GTDB lineage: Bacteria > Bacteroidota > Bacteroidia > Chitinophagales > Saprospiraceae > JBCDIO01. The sequence continues at coordinate 2,918 of JBCDIO010000327.1, read as the reverse complement.
TTCTAGCCCGCACTCCAGGAATAACTGGTATTCTCCTTTGTCAGGTGTGTATGCTTTGGGCTGATTCAAGACTTTCAAAGACTTGTCTTGATTCGGCGCAAGCAGGACATAGTAAGGCTGGGAGTTCCGGTTGAAGTGGATCGCTTGGAAATCGGCCCATTTATTACCTACGTTCCGCATCAAGCGATTAGACTGAGGAGAGGTATAGGGTTCTTCTAGTTTCTCCCGATCGTCTACGTATAAGGATACCAGTACATAATCGTCGCGGATTAATTCGAAGATTCCGTCTTCACCCCATACATTATCTTCCATCCGGCGGCAGTTTACACAACCGTGCCCGGTAAAGTCCAAAAGGATGGGTTTACCTTGGGCTAAGGCGGATTCGTAGCCTTTTTCAAAGTCTTTGTAACAATCGATATTTAATGGGCACTCCTTCGGGTAGATGTAGGAGTGACCCGCTGGAGGTGCTACCCCACTTAGTAGGTTTGGCGTCTTAAAGGTTTCAGATTGTTCGTTGTACATGAAACCCAAAGAGAAGTATACGGCTGCGGCAAGAGAAGCCGTAACCATGATAATTCGTCCGGCCCCGAAATTCACTTTCTTACTATCGTGTGGGAAGCGAATATATCCCAGGAAGTAAAGAAGAAGTCCTAAGGAGCACAGTACCCAAACGGCTACAAAGGCTTCGTAAGGCAAGAAATTCCAACCCATGGTTAGGTCAGCTACCGATAGGAATTTAAGGGCTAGCGCGATTTCTACAAAGCCTAGGGTAACTTTTACTTCGTTCATCCAACCACCAGAACGTGGTAGAGAATTCAGCCAACCTGGGAAGGCTGCAAATAAAGCAAAAGGTAATGCTAATGCCGTAGAGAAACCAAGCATACCCATCAGCGGTCCCAAGGGAATTCGCCCAAATAGGGTTGGTCCTCCTCCCGTTGCAGTCTCCACGAGTAGGGTTCCAATAATAGGACCAGTGCAAGAGAATGAAACGAGTGAAAGGGTAAAGGCCATGAAGAAGATACCTAATAAACCGCCTTGATCAGCGGCGCGATCAGAACGGTTGGCCCAAGAGCTTGGCAGGGTAATTTCAAAATACCCAAAGAACGAAAAGGCGAACACAATAAAGAGAACGGCAAAGAAAATATTGAACCAAGCATTAGTAGAAAGAAGATTCAAGGCATCGGCCCCAAAGATTCCAGTAATGACTAGTCCTAAGAAGACATATATGACAATAATGGAAAGCCCGTAAGTAATTGCATTGCGCAAGCCAGTAGCCCGGTCTTTACTACTCTTTGTAAAGAAGGAAACGGTCAACGGGATCATCGGGAACACGCAGGGTGTAAGGAGCGCAATGAGTCCACCCCCGAAGCCAAGCAAGAATATCAAAAGAAAGTTACTGGACTCTTCTTCTTCGCTTTCAGGTTCGGTGCCGCAATCACTTTCGGCCCAAACGTAATCAAAGGCGTAATCTACAGGCGTCCCGTCCAAGGCTAGTTGTTCGATAGGAATAACAGAGGCGGTTTCTTCGGCAATACCGGCAGCGGTTTCACTTAACGCAAACCGAAAGTCAACTTCAGTGGGCGGCAAACAACGCGTGTCGTCACAAGTCATAAATTCTAAGTATCCAACAATGGGTTTAGAATCATCGGTTACAGTAACCGTTTGAGTAAAGACCGCTTCTTTTTTAAACTTGATCAATTTCATTTCGAAGACCTGGTCATCCAGTTCTTCGCGATTGAGATCAGATTCCAGTACTTCACCGGCGGTATAATGATCTCCCTCTTCGAGATAGAATCCGGTAGGGATAGGACCTCCTTCACCAATATTCTGCGAGTAGAGATACCAGCCATCTTGAATCTTGGCGCGATACTCGAGCTCGTAGGTTTGACCGTCGATTTGTTTATGGGAGAAGGCCCAGGTAACTGGCTTAAGGATTCCACTCTGTTGTGCAGGAGCCACTTCTTCAATCTCTTCTTGGCTAGCTTCTGCAGCTACCGTTTCTTCGGCTGGTGCAGATTCTTTTGTTTTTTCTTCCGCAACGGCTTCTTTCGTTGGAGCTTCTGTGGCTCCACTGGCTGGTGCTGCTGCTTCTGTAGCTACCTTGCTTAAATCGAAAGAGAAATCTACATCCTTAGGTGGTAAACACCGCGTATCATCGCAAGTCATGAAGGTGAAGTAACCGGTAATAGGCTTACTGGTGTCAGTGACTTTTACTTTCTGCGTGAAAACGGCTGTTTCGGTAAACTTGATGAGTTTCATCTCGAATACCTTATCATAGGACTCTTTCCGGTGTCCAGATTCTTCGGCTTTTCCGTTTAGTGAAAAGTGATCTCCGGGATCATATTCGAAGGTAGTAGGAATGGGGCCATCTTCTTCTAAAAATTGCGAATAGACTGCCCATCCGTCATCGATGGTTGCACTAAAAACGAGTGCGTATTCTGATTCGCCTAAGGATTTGGCTTCCATATTCCATTTTACCGGATTGAGAATTTGGCCAAAACCGCTGATTGATGTGCCTAGAAAGATGGTCAGGGCTAGTAGTAAATGCCTCATGATTTAGACGTACTTTAAATTGCCTTTACAAAACCGAAACGGGTGCTACCAAGTAGAGGTAGACTTTGTTTTGTAGATGTTGAAAATTTGGTTGCAGGGAACCGAGTATTTTGTGACCTAAGTAAATGAATATTTTAACCGAGAAGATTTTTGTGCAGATCAAGGCGCGGCGGAGCATCGTAGCCATAGCTACGAAGGCGAGTACGTAACGATGAGCTGGGCAAAAAGAACCCGTCAAAATGTTTAGAAATTTAGGTTACAAAGTACTGAGTACGAATCGCCTTTCAAATTTAAAGTGAGATTAAAGAGCGTGCTCTTAATCTTGCGATAATAATAAAACTTTAACTCAATTTAACGCTTGTCAG
>JBCDIO010000326.1:0-5152 GCA_038748815.1 Bacteroidota bacterium | reverse complement strand
GCCTACTTTCACTGCAGCGCAAGGATCTGGTACAGAGCCTTATTCCGGTATTAACGCTACCCCCAAAGCGGGGGGGGAGTTCGGAATTCATGCGGGCCATTTCTTCTTCGCCGGAGACATTCAGTGGAGTCCGGGCTACGGAGTAGGCTTACACTATCGAAAAGCCTTAGACTACGTCTTCTCCATTCGCCTAGATGCAATGTACGCGAATGGCTTCGGAGATAGTGAAAGTAACGGCGCTAAGTATCTAGGAGACTTGTATCTCCACAATACGACCTATGCCTCATTTACGATCCAAGGTGTGATTACCTTAAATAATCTAAAATGGGATCGCCCCAAGCGTAGAGCAAACCTTTATGCTTTAGTAGGAGGTGGCCCAGTGTATACAAAAACCGGTGTAGAATCTAAACTCGGAAATTACGTTGAAGACGATATCATCGTTCCGGGTCGTGCATCAGGAAATCTGACTTCGGGTGTTGAAGTTGGAGCTGGTGTCGCTTTTCGCCTTGGACAAAAAATGAATTTAGGAGTTGAGTACAAAGCCATGACGGTATTTGGAAAACGGACTGATCTACTCGATGGCTTCGATAATCGTTGGCGCGATATCGGAAACTACGCGGCTGTTCGGTTCAACTTTAATCTTACATCCAAAGGGAAGAAGTCTGAACCTCTTTACTGGATTAACCCACTCGATGTAGTCTTAAATGATATCTCTGAATTGAAAGAACGTCCGGTTCTTGATTTGACCGACACCGATGGCGATGGAGTCATAGACTTGATCGATCAGGAGAAAGATACCCCTCCGGGTGCTCCGGTAGATACACGGGGAGTGACTTTAGATAGTGATAATGACGGGATTGCCGATTACTTAGACGGTGAGCCGTACTCTCCTCCGGGCGTAGCTGTAGACGGAAACGGTATTTCTACGGTGCCCCAATCTACCATTACCGAAGGGGACGTGGAGTCTATTGTAAACCGAATTCTGGAAGAACGCTTTGGTCAGAATGCCGGTAATCCTGGAACTGCTGGCCCCGTAGGATCCTACGGAGGCGCAAGTGCCGCCGTTTTCTTGCCGATGATTCACTTTAGTGTGGATAGCTATAATATTCGGTATGCCGACTATGGTAATTTAGCCAGTATTGCCGATATGTTGCAACGAGACCCAGCATTAAAGATTGTTATTTCTGGTCACACCGATAAATCGGGGAACAATGATTACAATAAAGTCCTTTCTTACAAACGGGCCCAAGCAACGGTCGATCATCTAGTAAATGTTCATCAGATTGATGCGAGCCGTCTAGTTTTACAGTACGGTGGGGATGAAGTGAATTTAGTACCGGCGGCTGGTTCTAGTCTTATGAACCGTCGGGTGGAATTCCGGGTAGCTACTTCCGCGGACGAATCAATGCTTCCGCCGGATGCAGATCCTTCTGATCCTAACTACCAGGGAACTAAAACACAAGGTTACTAGTTAGTTAATTAGTGGTGGATCGAATATTTATGAATCGGTCTTCAACCCACGCAAAAAATAAATAGCAAGTTAATTCGAAAGGGCCTCTCGCGTATGCGGGAGGCCCTTTTACTTCTATTTTTTAGGCTTGCCTACTAGTACTTTATAACCTACGTAAATGAATATTTTGACCGAGGCGATTTTTGTTCAGCCCAAGGCGCGCATGGCTCGTAGCGGTAGTTACGAAGGCGAGCGCGTAACGACGAGCTAGAAAAAAAGAACCCCTCAAGTAGTTTAGAAAGATAGGTTACAACGTACTAGTAGGCATCGACGGATAATAAAACTAAGGTACAGGCAATCTCTATTTCAATGCCTTGGGCCTTGGCTTTCTGAACCAGTTCCGGGTTTTCAGTGCCCGGATTAAAGATGATCCGTTTTGGGTTCATGGTCAATATGTAATCGTAGTAGGTCGCCTGTCGCTGCGGATTGAGGTACAGGGTCAGTGTATCCACTTCTTTGTAGTGTTCCCATTCGGTAACAATGGTAACCTGATCAATCGTCCCCTCCCGAAATCCTAGAGCAATGACTTCGTGTCCATCTTTTTGTAATCGATGTACCGCTTGATTGGAAGCCCTTTCGGGTTTGAGGCTGGCTCCTAAGACAACCGTTTTTTTCATGGAGGCGCTATTTTAGTACTTTTTAACTTAAATGAATGAATATTTTGACCGAGGCGATTTTTGTTCAGCTCAAGGCGCGCAGGCTCGTAGCCATAGCTACGGAGGCGAGTACGAAACGACGAGCTTGGCAAAAAGAATCCGTCAAATAGTTTAGGTTACAAAGTATTTAGCTTCGCTGGCAAAAAAAGACCGGGAGCCAACATCCACATGTAGACTCCCGGTTGGTTTATGGTAAAACACCCGAGATGGTGCTTCGTTCAAATCTTGATGCCTATACCAATAGGCGAATTGGATCTTCCAAGATTCCTTGTAGGGTCTGTAAGAACTGGGCTCCGGTAGCTCCATCGACTACGCGGTGATCGCAGGACATGGTCACTTTCATTTTGTGTCCGATCTGGATCTCACCATCTTTCACCACTGGTTTTTCGACAATGGTTCCTACCGCTAGGATACAAGAATCTGGTGGGTTGATGATGGCTGTAAATTCTTCAATGCCGAACATCCCTAGATTAGAAATGGTGAAGGTATTTCCTTGCATTTCGTCAAGCCCTAGTTTGCGTGTCTTCGCTTTTCCGGCTAGTTCGCGTACTTCAGCATTGATCTGAGAAAGGGTTTTAATATCTGCGTACCGAACTACTGGGACCAATAGGCCATCTTCAACGGCTACGGCGACTCCAATGTTGACATCGTGATTGGTACGGATTGCATCGCCTAACCAGCTAGAATTAACGGCAGGATGCTGACGTAGAGCTGCCGCAACGGCTTTAATCACCAGGTCGTTGAAAGATATTTTTGTTGGGGCAACTTCGTTGAGTTGTTTCCGCAACTGCATCGCTTTCGACATATCGATCTCTAAGGTAAGATAGAAATGTGGTGCAGAGAATTTACTCTCTCCTAAGCGGCGTGCGATGGTTTTCCGCATCTGTGATACGGGTGTATCTTCGAAGTTTGGTCCTCCCGCATTGAAGGCAAAAGGAGTAACTTTTGGGCCTTCCTCTGCGGCTGGAGCGGTGGCGGGTTGCACGGGGGCAGCGGGTGCTGGAGCCGGAGCCGGGGCCGGGGCCGCAGTGCGTTGTTCAATAGCTGCTTCGATATCTCTTTTTACAATTCGTCCGTTATCGCCACTACCACTTACTTGACCTAGATCAATACCGGCCTCTTTTGCCATCGATTTCGCTAAAGGGCTTGCTTTGATCCGGCGATCATCGGAGGCGGGGGCACTAGGCTCAGTTGCTGGTGTAGCTACTGTCGGTTCGGGGCTCGCCGGTATTTCTTCGGTTACTTCGGCCGTTCCATTACTGGAACTTTCTCCTTCGGCAGCTTCAATGGCTGCTTTCCAATCTTCTCCTTCTTCCCCAATTACGGCAATCACGCCATTGATAGGAACGGCTCCTTCTTTAACGGCGATGTGTAGTAAGACCCCATCGCTATAACTATCCAGTTCCATGGTGGCCTTATCGGTTTCTACCTCGGCCAGGGTTTCCCCAGATTCCACTTCTTCCCCTTCTTCTTTGAGCCAAGCCACGATGTTACCTTCTTCCATGGTATCGCTCATTCGGGGCATGCGGATCACTTCAGCCATAATTCTGTGTATTTTTCGTTTTATACGCTAAAAATGAGTTGGTGGTATACCTATTATTTGCGTCTTTTTAAGAAATGCCAAATTTAAGTTAAACTCAACAGCCAAGCACTATGGTTTGTTAATTTTTTCATCCTCCGGACCAAAACCTTTTCAATTCACCGAGGTCGGGTAAAATTCCTTCAGAATGCCCTCAAATCCTTAACTTTGGACCATGAATTTTTCTTCCAAATTGTTAGAAGAAGCGGTTGATGCTTTTGCCTCCCTACCGGGAATCGGAAAAAAAACAGCCCTACGGCTAGCTTTACATTTATTGAAGCAACCCGAGGAGTACGCCGAGACCTTTGCCAAAGCGCTTACTCAAATGCGTACCGGAATCAAAGAGTGTACAGTTTGTCATAACCTTTCGGATCAAGACCTATGTTTGGTCTGCGCCAATCCCCAACGGGACCGCGGAACGATCTGCGTAGTGGAGAGTGTCCGGGACGTTATGGCCATCGAAGATACCAACCAATACCGGGGAACCTACCATGTACTTGGCGGAGTTATTTCTCCCATTGAGGGGATAGGCCCAGAGGCATTGCAAATTGACTCTTTAGTTGGACGAGTTGCCAGTGGCGAAGTGAAAGAACTCATCATGGCGATCAGCCCAACCATTGAAGGAGATACAACCATATTCTACATAAGCAAACAACTGGCGCCCTATCCAGTTCAGATTAGCACCATTGCGCGAGGGGTTTCATTTGGGGGAGAGTTAGAATATGCGGATGAATTGACCCTTGGTCGGTCTATCATAGCCCGTACACCCTACGGAAATCAGGACGCAAACTCTTAAATGAAGCAATCAACGGACATAGCCCTAAGCGTGGTCATTGTAAATTACAATGTTCGTTACTTTTTGGAGCAAGCTTTACTGGCAGTGCGAAAAGCAGCTACCGGTTTGCCCGTTGAAGTATTTGTGGTTGATAACAATTCGGTGGACGACTCGGTCCAGATGGTGAAGGATAAGTTTTCCGAAGTAAAGCTGATTGCCAATACATCTAATCCAGGCTTCTCCATCGCCAATAATCAAGCGATTCGCGAATCGTCCGGCAGGTATGTGCTACTCTTAAATCCAGATACGGTTGTTGAGGAAGACACCTTTAGGATTTGTTTAGCGTTTATGGATCAACATCCAGATGCTGGTGGCTTAGGAGTGAAAATGATTGATGGTTCTGGGAAGTTTTTACCGGAATCGAAGCGTGGGTTCCCGAACTTTTTTGTGGCTTTCTGCAAAACGGTTGGCCTTTCAACTTTGTTTCCAAAAAGCCGCTTATTCAACCGCTACCACCTGGGGTACTTGGATAAAGACGAAAACCACGAGGTAGATGTATTATCCGGTGCTTTCATGCTTATGCGCCGTTCTGTATTGGATGAAATTGGCCTGCTCGATGAGGCTTTCTTCAT
>JBCDIO010000325.1:0-5156 GCA_038748815.1 Bacteroidota bacterium | reverse complement strand
GCGGATAAATCAAGAATGGTCTCCGTAGATGTAGGCGTTTTCTATCCAACGAAGGGAAAATCCAATACGGAAATTGCCGCCGAAAGTCGAAGTATGCATAAATGCCAAGGAATGGGTCGTAGTCTTAGCCGGGGTACCCAATCCGAATACTTGCAATTACTCAAAGGAGATATGCCCAATGATCCAGAAGATCTATTTGAAGGCATCGATGTAACGTGGAACCGGGTACCCAATGGAGGTCCTATTGGTAATATTCTGGCCGAAGTTGAAGCCTCCTTCGATTACCAAAAACCGTACGCCAGCCTACCAAAATTGATGGAAGCATGGTCTTTGGTAGAAAGACTGGAGGATGGCTACTGGAAAAAGGTCAAAAAAGAGGAATTGCGCAGTGTGATCAAAGCTTGCTTGGGCTTATATCTTGAAGCAGCGGCCGATGACTATTCTGCCACCGCCGGTGATGAGGTAGAAGTAACACTGGAACTGGTTAATCGGTCTCCTTTTCCAGTAACCCTACAATCCATCCAGATTTCCCCCTTCAACCAGGATACCATTACTAATCAAGTCTTGGAAAATAATCAAGCATTCAAGTACTATCGTCGATTCTCGGTACCCGCTACGATGGAATACACCTCACCATACTGGCTAAATGCCCCTTCGGAGTTGGGGATGTATACCGTAAAAGATCAACTGCTACGTGGGAAGCCAGAAACACCAAGAGCTGTACAAGTTCAGTTTAACTGCATTGTAGATGGAACACCACTCACCTGGACCGAAGATGTCGTCTACAAAAAAGTGGATCCGGTAGCGGGTGAGACCTATCGACCCTTTGAAATTTTACCACCCGCATTTGTCAATATTAACGAACCGGTTTATGTATTTGCCAATCAATCGGCTAAACCCGTGGAAGTGCTAGTGCGTGCCGGACGAGAAAATGTGGAAGGAACCGTGCAGCTAGCCTTACCGGAAGGATGGCGTTCTGAGCCCGAGTCCGTGGAAGTTAGACTTCCTAAAAAGGACCAAAAGCAAAGTGTGACATTCATGCTTTACCCACCGGAAGATCAGCAAGAAGCCACCATTCTGGCACAATTTACAACGAGTGGAAAAACCTTCGACCGCGCCTTAACGCTAATTGAGTACGACCACATTCCTACCCAATCCGTCCTTCAGCCTAGCCAGGCCAAAGTAGTGAAGCTCGATTTGCAGAAAGCCGGCCGCCGGATTGGTTACATTATGGGAGCAGGTGATGAAATACCCGCTAGCTTAGAGCAGATTGGCTACCAGGTGGATTTGCTGGAAGAAAAAGATATTCAGCTGGAACAACTGCAAAAATACGATGCCATCCTTCTGGGTATCCGAGCATATAATACCGTGGATCGGATGGAATTCTACCAGCCAATCCTATTGGAGTATGTGAATCAAGGAGGAACGATGGTCGTGCAGTATAACACGACTTGGCGGATGGAATTCCCCGCGGAAGAAATTGCGCCCTACTACCTCAAACTATCCCGGGACCGGGTTGCTCAGGAAGAAGCAGAGATTCGTTTCTTAGCACCGGAACACCCCGTTCTGAATAAGCCCAACAAGATCACGCAAGCAGATTTTGATGGCTGGGTGCAAGAACGCGGTTTGTATTTCCCCAGCGAATGGGGGCCGGAGTTTACGCCTATTTTGGCTTGTAATGATCCGGGGGAATCTTCCAAAGAAGGGGGATTACTCGTCGCTCCCTACGGAAAAGGGTACTACATTTACAGCGGTATTTCCTGGTTCCGTGAGCTACCCGCAGGGGTTCCAGGGGCCTTCCGTTTATTTACCAACATCATTTCTTTAGGAAAAGAAACGACTCCTTAATTGAATCACCATGACGAACGACGAACATATAGAAGAGTATCCTCCCATCCTGAAAACTTGGCCCCGGTTGTATTGGACGGTGCTGATCATTCACGCCTTGATCATCACGGCCTTTTACCTGTTTACCCAGTATTTTTCGTAGAACGCGATAGCCAACTAAATCGAACTTATGCATCCTCTTGATTGGGCGGTAATGCTTGCTACTTTGTTAGGGATCATTGCCTATGGAATCTGGAAAACCCGTAGTGTAAAAAGTGTAAAGAGTTATTTACTCGGTGATAAAGACCTCCCTTGGTGGACCATCGGACTTTCCATTATGGCGACCCAGGCGAGTGCAATTACCTTCTTGTCCACCCCCGGACAGGCTTACGAAGACGGGATGCGGTTCGCCCAGTTTTATTTCGGGATGCCTGTCGCTATGGTCATCCTTTGCGTAGTAGCCCTTCCAGTATATTACCGATTAAATGTCTACACGGCTTACGAATATTTAGAAGGGCGGTTCGATTTGAAAACGCGCACCTTCACAGCGGTACTATTCCTCATTTCGCGAGGATTAGCGGCGGGTATTACCATTTATGCCCCAGCTATTATTCTTTCTTCCATTCTGGGTTGGTCGCTGGTTTGGACCAATTTATTCATTGGGGTGTTGGTGATCATCTATACCGTCGCCGGGGGAACAAAAGCCGTTTCGGTCACCCAGAAGCAGCAGATGATCGTCATTTTGAGTGGGATGTTTATTGCGGCCATCATCTTGGTAAACTTGCTGCCAGAAGACGTACACTTTATGGACTCCGTAGCTATTGCGGGGAAGTTGGGTAAGCTCAACGTTGTCGATTTTGAGTTTAATCTGCAAAATCGCTACAACTTTTGGTCGGGGATGCTCGGAGGGGTTTTCCTCTTTTTGTCCTACTTTGGAACCGACCAGTCACAGGTACAGCGATACCTTTCGGGGAAGTCCCTTTCCGAATCTCGGTTGGGCCTGCTCTTTAACGGGATCATTAAGGTGCCCATGCAATTCTTAGTGCTTTTCGTGGGGATTTTAGTTTTCGTATTCTTCCAGTTTACCAAACCACCGATCCACTTCAATACCGCCAATCTTACCCAGGTGGAACAGTCAGAATACGCCGAAGATCTGGCTCAACTGGAAGCGGCCCAGACCGTAATCTTTGATCAGAAGCAAGAAGAACTTCGTGGTTTGGTACAGGCTATTCGGGTTGAAGATGAAGGACAGATCGTGGCCCAGCAAGCAGCGGTACAAGCACTGATCGATCAAGACCATGAAGTACGGGATCAGGTAAGGGAACTAATCAAACAGACCAATCCTATTTTGGAGACTAAAGACGACGATTACGTATTCATCACGTTCGTGATGAATCACCTACCCATTGGTTTGGTTGGGCTCTTGTTGGCGGTCATCTTTTCGGCGGCCATGTCTTCTACCGCCAGCGAGCTCAATGCATTAGCAACAACGACGACGATTGATCTTTACCGACGGTCTATGGCCAAAGACCGTACGGATCAACATTACCTCAACGCATCTAAATTCTTCACCATTCTTTGGGGAGGCATTGCCTTAGCCTTTGCCATGGTGGCAAACCTATTCGACAATTTAATTGAAGCGGTTAATATTATTGGTTCCCTGTTCTATGGTACTATTCTGGGGATCTTTGTGGTCGCCTTTTTTGGTAAGGGAAGCAATGGAAATAATATCTTCCTGGCCGCTATCATTGCGGAGTTATCCGTTATTACGATCTACGTTGGTGACGAAATTCTTGAATGGTATAACCTAGGCTATCTTTGGTTAAATCTGATCGGCTGTTTGATTGTGGTACTGATTAGTTTTATCCTGCGTTACTTATGGACGGGGTTCCGGGCGCAACCAGCGTAAAAGGAATTTAGGGTTTCCCCATAAAAAAAGCTGGTCATCTTCCATGGGGAAGATAACCAGCTTAAGTCTTTATGTTTCAACCGGAAGTCCGATCTTACATTTTTTCGGTTTTAGAAGAGGCGGCCTTCTTTAGTTTCTTAGGCTCAGCCATCATCTTTTCTTTCCACATAGAGATGGATGTTTCATTCATTTTGACATACTCCATGTTTTCCGCTTTCATAGCTTGTTCTTTCGATTGAGTAGCGATTTCGATGGCCTCACCGTATTTTTCCATATCGGCTAGGATCATTGCTTCGCGACGTAGTTGCCAGTATTTGGCATCCATCTCATTCGATTTGTGAACGTATTCGTAAGCCTTGTTAAGGTCTTTACCAGACTCGTGGTAGTAACGACCGGCTAGGTAGTAATCCCGTGCAGAAGGTCCCCCCAAGGTCTTCTCGATAGAAGCCATTACGGTGGTCTCTGTATCCATAGAAACGGGAATCGCAACCAGGGTGTTCTCCCACATCAAATTCATATCAACCGAGTTGTCGGTAAAGTTTTGGAAATCGATGGTGAAAGATTCAATCTTCATACCAATCGTCAACGGCTTGACGGTCGTTTTCAAAGCGATTTGATCTTCTTCCAAAGAACTTGGGTTACCCATATTCTTTAGGTCTTTGTAGAAGATTACACTCCACTCGTCCCGACCAGGAACGGTGTAAAGGGCATATTTTCCTTTCGCTAGGTCTTGTCCGTTTACTTGAACATCGCCGCTGAAAGTAACTTTTGTAGACGCATTAGCACCGGTACGCCAGTATTGTCCATACGGGCTAAGGCCATCTGCTGCAAAAACAGTACGACCTTTCACTCCTGGGCGAGAGTATTCTACGGTGATTTTCTGAAGGCCTACTTCCTGCTCCATTTTTACCGTTGGGCTAGGGGCAGGTGACTTAATTTGCGCTTGCAGAGTAAGTCCGAAAGCAGCGAATAGCAGTAACGTAGCGAATACCTGTTTCATCATAGAGAGATTTGGTTAAATAATTCTGGTAAGTACGCCAGGTTATCCAAGCTTGGATCGTTCCTGGTCCGTGAATTGATTAATTGCATGCAAGGTTAATGAAAATAGATTAACCATCTCTACTAACGCTTAGCATCCGCTGATGTTTAACGTTTTCTTAAATGTCTGAATACGACATTAAACAAGTGACCTTCACTAGCCAATGAAGACGAAAGACCTTCCGAATTCGGAGAGGGCAGAAGACCACGGTCATTCTTCTGTTTTATCCTCCTCGGCTGACTTTTTTAGGCCACCCAAAGCGGTTCCTAATCCAGCACCAATGGCGATCCCAACGCCCATCCAAAGCCCCAAATTATCCGTAATAATTCCAAGGGTAGTTCCTAAGGCGATCCCCAGTCCAATACCTAGAGCTAAATACTG
>JBCDIO010000324.1:0-5163 GCA_038748815.1 Bacteroidota bacterium | reverse complement strand
GCCGCATCGGTCCAGGTCAGAATGACCTCACCACCACCGACGGCGGTGGCTTCCAGATCGAAGGGCTCACCCGAGCAGATACCCAGGTCCGCTCCCACTACATCGTCTGGGCAGACGATATTCTCACAAACACATTCTTGAAAGACCTGAACGTCGCCTCCATTTCCTTTGATGAAAATGGTATTGGTCATATCATTGTAGGAGATAATCCCGGCCGTATTTACCGGATTGCCAAAGGCTCCGTAATCATCTTCTTGGGTGACAATAATTCCATGCGGTCCGCCAGTAGTCACCATATCTCCACAGCTATTGATGTACTCTATTTCGCCGTCACTGGTAACGTAACTAGCTACGCCTCCATAGGAACTGGTATAAAAACCGCCATTCCCTACGTAGATGATCCCTTCGTTGTTATCGTAGAGTCCACTTACTCCAAGGGAGAGTACTTCCGTTCGACCGTACTCATCGTAGTTGGATTGTAAGGAACCCGAACAGCCCGAGCGATTGCCACAAAGAAGTTTGCCGGCGGGAGTAAACTCCAGATCAGAAATAAGAGAAATAGAATTAAAGCCAGCAACGTCGCTTAAGAAAGCATGGAGGATTGCTTCCCCTACCCGGTTGTTCCAGGTATAATTTATCGGGTTATTACTATTGTCTATTGTCCCTATAAAGCTACCATCTGGATTGAGTGGGATAGAATATACGCCTGCATTATCTTGGTTGCCTGCGGTAGGGTTGTAGCAATTTCCAAAGAATAGTTGTGTATTATCGGGGCTCACAGCCACCCCGTAGGTAACCTCGTTTAGGTTGCTTGGGGGGCCTGGAATTCCATCATCCAGTAAAAAGGGATCAAAAGATTCTAGAATTGTTCCGAGGGTATCCAGTCGATAAATCCGACCATCTTCAAAGTTAGTGGCGTAGAAATTAAAGGTTTCAAAACTGAAGGTGACATTACCTAGTCCGGGTCCTGTATTTCTAGGCATGTCTCCTCCGCCCCCAAAACATTCGTAATGGAGGAAGGAATAAGCTTGCTGCGGAAGGACCGCCCAAGGGCTGGCTTCTGCGGTGATCGCATCAATTTTATAAATAGTCCCTGCTGCTTCCAAATCTTCAGGACCACCGCCCAGGTTTCCATACTGTAGCATAGCCGTTTGACCAAAAAACTCTGAAGCATAGTTGGAACTTGCCGAAACATAAAAATTGGCACAATGGTCGATAGAAATCCCAAATACATTTCCAATCGAGGTAACTAACCAAGAGGGATGATGGTACATCGGGGTAGATAGGGTTACATCGACTCTCCCGGCAGCTGGTAAAGCCGCATTGACATCTATCAAACCCAAGGACCATTGCTCGAGAACAGGCACATCGTCGAAAAGGCCACAGGTGGCAATCGTAATTCCTTGCGTGAGTACTCCACCACAGGTGGGGTCAGGATCCCAAGGGAGATCCGAAGGTTGAGCAAAGAGTGGAAGGCTTCCTAATAGGAACAGCCCCAGCCACCAAGACCGAGTGAGGGGTGTAGTGGTATGCATAAGTGCTGAGTTTTCTTTTCTTGGTTAATCCACGGAGAAGTTAATGAGAAAGTGGCAAGCTTTTAGAACAAAGAATGCACGATCTTTGGAGCGATCTGACCAAACCCTAGATTTTTCATGATTCTGGACTAATCAGCGAATTCTGGACTGTGGAGTCTATTACTCCGAAGCCTTATCCCGAGTACTCGGGGCGTAGACGTATGCACTAATCCCGAAATATCGAAGTAAATGTCAATGAATTTTTGGAAAGCCGTCTCCGGGAGAAAAGTAAGATTCTATGGGTTTTAGGATCAATCCTTGAGCGTTCTCGGCCGTATGTATACGGATCAAGGGATCTATTCCTATCAATTTAGCCAGGTAAGAAACTCCACTCGTATTTCCTAAATTCCGAAAAACGGATACGTGACTACCTCTGATTTCAAATCTTTGCGTAAAAAAGATCACTTCTAATAAGCAAAGAGCCCTTTGCTGCTGTTAGGGTGCCGTCTAAATTCAATTACTACTTAAAACGGAACACGAATGACTCGCAAAGAATTTCTCAACCAAGTTGGGGTAGGTGCCGCTTTAGTGATGACAGGAATGTGTTTTCAGCAATGCTCGCGTGAACCTTCTGGAACGGTAGACCTTACCTTAGATCTAACGGATCCGGAATATGCAGATCTATCACAGGATGGTGGGTTTGTAGTGGTGGAAGAAGTGGTGGTTGCTAGAACGTCCAATGGAGACTATGTAGCGGCTACACAAATATGTTCTCATCAGGGTTTCAAACAGGTTAAATTCAACGCAGATGATGAGTTCCAGTGTTCAGTGCATGGTGCGCGTTTCGATTTGCAAGGAGATGGCTTGAACTCCAATGGTTCGGGGGGCTTGACTATTTATAACACCGAGTTGACCGCAGATACTTTGCGCGTATTTTCCTAATTAGTTGGGTAAAGGTTAATCGGCTTCCGATATGATGAGCTCGCCTTCTCCTGAGTCCGCGGGAGGAGGCGAGCTCTCAGCTAGGCGAGCCCTGGTTTCTGGAAATCTCCCCAGTTCCGTATATTTAGCTACACTTAAAAGACAAAGCAGTAGCATGGTAACGAACGACCCTTCCATCGAAATCCAGGACACCAGCGCAACGGAAATTCAGCGCATTTTTCAATTACAGGTAGCCAATAAAGTAGCTATCGGCCGTACTACACCCGCCGAACGGATCGCGAAACTCAAGAAAATGCACAAGGTGATCGTGGCCCATCGGGAGGCTATGCGGGAGGCTATGTGGAAGGATTTTCGTAAAGGACCGCAAGAAGTAGACCTTACTGAGCTTTATATCATTACCTCAGAAATAAAACATGCTATTCGGCACTTGCGCCGGTGGATGCGACCGCATCGAGTACCCACTCCCTTAGCCTTTATGGGAGGTTCCTCTTGGTATCAGTATGAGTCAAAGGGGGTTTGTTTATTGATCTCTCCCTGGAATTTCCCGTTCAATCTTACTTTGGGTCCATTAGTAGGAGCTATAGCTGCCGGGAATTGTGTGATGATCAAACCGGCCGAAGCTACACCACATTCTAGCCGATTGATGAAAAAAATGATTGGGGAAATTTTCCCAGAAAATGAAGTGACAGTTATAGAGGGTGCCGTGCAGACGAGTTCCGCTCTTTTAGACCTTCCATTTAACCATATCTTTTTTACGGGATCACCCGCTGTCGGAAAAATTGTGATGGCCGCCGCTGCCAAGCATTTAGCAACGGTTACGCTAGAGCTGGGAGGGAAAAACCCTACCATTGTCGATGAAACGGCTTCTATCGATTCGGCAGCCAAACGAATTGCTATTGCCAAGTTTTCCAATAATGGACAGCTTTGTGTGGCCCCGGATTACATCTGGGTGCACGAATCAAAAAAAGAGGAATTTACGGCTGCGGTCGTCAAGTGGATTAAAAATATGTATGGCGATCAGCCCAAGGAATCGAAAGATTTACCACGTCTAGTAAATCAACGAAATCTACAGCGGATTAAGGGCTACGTAGAGCAAGCCCAAAGCCGCGGAGGCATTGAAGTGAAGTTAGGTGGTGAGATTGATGAGGCAGACAACTATATAGCTCCCACGGTGATCGAATCCCATGACCTGCAAAGTGATCTGCTACAGGAAGAGATTTTTGGGCCAGTATTGCCGATCACCACCTTCCGAACCATTCCAGAATTATTAGCTGAGCTGAATACGCGAGAAAAACCATTATGTCTGTACATCTACAGCACCAACAAGAAAAATATTCGAGAGATTACCAGTAATACCCGGGCTGGTACGACGGCAATTAATAACAGTGCGGTGCACTTCTACATCAACAACCTACCTTTTGGAGGAAGTAATAAAAGTGGGATGGGGAATGCCCACGGATTTTACAGCTTCAAAGCGTTTTCAGATTCTCGGGCCTTCTATCGGCAAAACTTCATGGGCGCCGTTGAATTATTACGCCCCCCGTTCAAAGAATCCTGGAAACAGAAACTGATTGATTTGACCATTCGCTGGCTGTAACCACCCCTTCTGCCTAATTGAAGCATTTTTTTGGGATTTGATGTAGAACAATTCGAGTGTTGAAGCTTTATTCTACTGTTCGCCCGATTGTTATACTGCTATTCTAGAAAAAAGAGGAGCAGTTGTATCCTGTTTTAACTGGTAGTCTGTCTTTTCTTGTCGCCGGTAAGCATGGAGCAATCGCTTGCCGGGAATTGTTGAGTACGATATGGCGGATCTCCTAACGCTAGTTCCTTGCTATTTACTAACTGGATCGTTCGGCTTTTGAGAATCTCAAAAAGCGTTTCACTCTTTGCAAAAATAATAAGATTGATGACTGCCACCAACCAACTATTTATTGGACTCATGTTATTGCTTCCGCTTGTTTTTATGGCTTGTGACGACGAGCGAGTAGACCCTCAGACCGAAGAATTGATAACCAATCTAACGTTGACGTTAGCTCCCGCTGGGGCCGGAGCTCCTATTGTTCTTTCGTTTACGGATGTCGACGGAGAAGGAGGTGCTGAAGGGGTTTTCTCTACCACTCCATTAATGGCAAATACAACGTATGCTGGTTCAGTAACCCTATTAAATACTGCAGATGGGGCAACCGCTGACATTACACGGGATATCGAAGCTGATGAGGAATCTTATCAGCTATTTTACCAAGCAATGATGGGATTGAACTTGACTGCGGGCTACGAAGATGCGGATGCTAATAATAACCCTATTGGCTTATTGACCACTATTACCACTGGTGAGGCTTCCACGGGGACGTTGAAAGTTACCCTTCGAAGTCAGCTAACGAAGAATGCGGCTGGCGTATCGGACGGAGATATCAGCAATGCTGGCGGCGATACGGACTTCGAGGTAGTTTTTGAGGTGGAGATTCAATAAAAGAAGCTTATGGGGTATTCGTTCACCCTTCGTATTTCTGTTCGTAGCGTTTCAATAAGTATCTTTTCTATTGTTTAATCACCTGCTCGGTTATTGGGATAACAGTAGAGCGTTATTGCCAGATAAGTATACGTTGAGGTTTTGAATTATTTCTATTCTGGACAGCCCTCTTTTGTGAAGAGGCAAGGTTTTTCGGCGCGCAGCTGGGCTTCCACTTCGGGGTCTATACCGGTG
>JBCDIO010000323.1:0-5168 GCA_038748815.1 Bacteroidota bacterium | reverse complement strand
TGGTCTTCCGGCTCGCGACGAGATGCCTTCTCGGCCGCGACCCGCTGGTGCAACTGGAGCTCTCAACCGTGTCCAAGCAGACGTTGTAGTTTTTCTTCAAGTATGAGGACTTCCATGGGGTCGACGCCGGTTGAAACTCGCAGCGAGGTCACGTCCAACTCGAGGTCGCGCAGCTGACGTTGAAGTGCTGGGCACTGGTGCGCTGCTCGTTGAACGCTTTGTGGCAAAGTGCTCAAGCGGAGGTAGCTGTCCTCCTCAACTGGGGAACTAGGACATCCGGCGTTGTCGCACACCCTCGAGCGGGAGTCTGCGTGGAAGAAGGGGTGTATCAATTCGCCCTTACTTTACCAATTAGTCCAGAATCGTACCATATTTCTTATCAACGGTGTTGTCGGAATAATACGATCACCAATATTGTTTTTCCGGGCGATGTGGGGGCTACCTATACCATGGATTTAACCCCAACGGCTCAATTTGTGTGTAACAATAGTCCGGTTTTTAATGAAGTCCCTCCAATCGTCATTTGTGCCAATGAGCCCATCGACTTTGATTTTTCGGCCACCGACCCCGATGGCGATGATTTGGTTTACAGCTTTTGCACTCCGTTTACTGGAGGTGGGACTAATCAAACCCAACCAACCCTTCCGAATGGAGTAGCACCCAACCCGGATCTACCTCCACCGTACCAAGGCGTTCCTTTTGCGGCTCCCTACAGTGCGACTGATCCCATGCAGGGGAATCCAACCGTAACCATTGATCCTAATACCGGGTTCATTACTGGTGTACCCGAATTTTTGGGTCAGTATGTAGTCGGCGTTTGTGTCGAAGAATATCGGAATGGCCAATTATTGAGTGTTGTACGTAGAGACTTTCAGTTTAATGTGGCGGATTGTGAGCCAACCGTTGTGGCCGACGTACAGGAAGATGTTGAGATTGCCAATCAGGAATTTCAAATTATTTCTTGTGGAGAAGAAACCGTTGATTTTGTGAATGAAAGCTTTCAGCAAGCGTTTATTGATGAGTTTTTCTGGGAATTCGATATCAATGGGAATACTATAATTATCGATGATGTATGGAGTCCGAGTGTGACCTTCCCGGGTATTGGTATTTACACCGGGCAATTAGTCCTCAATCCGGGAACGGTTTGTGGAGATACGGCGAATCTTATTGTTAGTGTTTTTCCAGAGATTAATGCCGATTTTGAATTTGCTTACGAATTGGATAGTTGTACGCTAGGTAGTGTATTGTTTACCGATTTGTCCTTTACGGCTGCCGGTATTAATGCCTTACAAATTTGGGAGTGGGATTTTGGCGATGGGAACACTTCTGGTGAACAAGATCCTAACCACCAATTTTCCATTCCTGGCAATATACCCGTAGAGTTGACCGTAGAAGATGTCAACGGATGTCGGGATTCGATTACTCAATTTGTGGAACACTTTCCGGTTCCAGAAGAACTAGAGGTAAATGCCAGTGAGTTTATCGGTTGCGAACCTGCGGGGATTCTATTTGACCGTCTGCCAGCCCCCATTGATTCTACCTACGATGTGCAGTGGGAATTCGGGGATGGTAACGTTGGAGAAGGGGTCAATCCCTTCCACGTTTTTGAGAATGAGGGTATATACACGGTCTCTATCTCGGTGACCTCTCCCATTGGGTGTTTTATTGACACCGTATTTGATGATTTAATTACTGTGTTACCCTCTCCAACGGCTGGTTTTAGCTTTAGTCCAGAAAATCCAAATAGCCTAGAGCCCCGTGTAACCTTCACGGATGAGTCTATTGAGGCCTCTTTTTGGCGGTGGGAGTTAGGAGATTTTGGCATCTCTCTGGAACCGAGTCCTACGTTTGTTTTCCCAGATACCGGGTTGCAGCAAGTTTTGCAGATCGTAACGCACGAAAGTGGCTGCCGCGATACAGCTGCAGTCATATTGGACATTTTTCCGGAGGTGCGCTATTTCTTACCCAATGCCTTTACTCCTAATGGAGATGGAACCAATGATGGGTTTCGGGGAGAAGGGGTTATGGAGGGGGCCGTAAATTTCCGCTTTCAGATATGGAACCGCTACGGAGAGTTGGTATTTGAGAGTGGGGACCCCTTTGAAGCTTGGAATGGGACCAAACGCAATAGCGGGGAACCAGCACCGGCTGGGGTTTATGTGGTGGTCGTGCGCTATACGACCCCGCGTGGCCAGGAAGTGGAGCTAAATGGCTTTGCAACCTTGATCCGATAAGCCAAATGTCGTAATTAGGCTCTTTGCGACTTAATTCTGATGAACCATTTCTAAAATATCTATTTTAGTCAATAGGAGAATTGGTTAACTTTAAGATTCCATTCTTAAAGCTTACCAAAATTATATTGGGACGTATAATCGTCATTGGAACCTTGAACCCCTTTGGAACAGGCGACGTATGAAAAAACGAATACACTGGCTTTTGCTGCTTGGACTCTTGGTAAGTCCTTTAGTGACGCAGGCTAAACACATCATCGGAGGCGTACTTACCTACGAATGCTTAGATAACGGACTCTACGAATTTACTTTAAAGATGTATCGGGATTGTTCAGATCCTACCGCAGGCCCTTTTGATTTTGGAGCTCCCATGTCTTTTTATCAAGGGGATGATCCGTTCCCCATTGAAACGATCTATATTTCTCCGGATGTGATTTCTGACCTAGAGCCGGAAATTAACGACCCATGTGTCGTCATTCCACCGGGGGTCTGTGTGCAGGAAGCGATTTACACCTTTCAATATCAATTTGCGGAATGGCCTTCTACGGAGACCTATACGGTCTCTTATCAGCGTTGCTGTCGGAATAATACCATTACGAATGTTTTGACTCCAGGAGAGATCGGAGCGACCTTCACGGTAGACATTCTACCAGCTTCACAAGAGGAGTGCAACAGCACCCCGGAGTTTGATAACTTTCCGCCAATTGTTATCTGTGCAAATAAGCCCATTGACTTCTTACACTCAGCTACGGATGCAGAAAACGACCAAGTCATTTACGAGTTGTGTTCGCCACTGGTTGGTGGAGGTCTCGGTGGAGGTAATAACTGTAACGGGGTAATTCCTGACCCTGCTTGTCCACCGCCTTACGATCCGGTACAATTCATTCCACCGTATACGCCACTGAATCCAATCGGCGGAAATCCTCAAATGACTATTGATCCAATTACTGGTCAGCTGTCGGGTACGCCAACTCTCCAGGGGCAGTTTGTGGTAGCCGTTTGTGCCTCTGAGTTTCGCAATGGTGAATTGATGTCGACCATTCGCCGGGATTTTCAGTTCAATGTTGCGAGCTGCGATCCACTGGTTTCTGCGCAAGTGGAAGGAGACACCATTCTGGCCGATGCGACGGCACTTATCCAAGCTTGTAGTGAGGATCCTACTGTTTCTTTGATCAATACGAGCTTGTTAAGCTCTAGCTCCGATGAGTACTACTGGGAAATTGAGTTGCCCGATACCCTTCTCATTCTAGAAGATTTTGAGCCAGCACTTACGCTGCCGGGGCCAGGTATCTACGATGGTCAGTTTATCATCAATCCTGGTGTTAGCTGCGGTGATACGGCTCGTATACAGATCGAGATTTTCCCCGAGGTAGAAGCGGGTTTTAGTGTGTTTTATGATACATGCTTGGCGGGCCCTGTTTTCTTTACCGATGAATCTAATGTAGATAACAGTGAAATCGTAGATTGGAGTTGGACTTTTGGGGACCAAGAGTCAGACGATGGTCAGAACCCAACGCATATTTATGCAGAACCCGGTGCGTTCAACGTAAACCTCATTGCTACCGATTCGAATGGTTGCAGTGATGCCTTACTACAGAATATTGGTTATTTCCCCGCTCCGGCTTTCATTCTGGTGGCACCCAATGCTACGGAAGACTGCCCACCGGCGACTATTACCTTTAATAACCTGACCAGCCCGATTGATACGACCTATCAAACGGATTGGGAATTTGGGGATGGGCAGTTCGGTACGGAACTCAGTCCAGAGCATATCTACGATCGTCCGGGTACGTACAGCGTTTCTTTGCATATCACGTCCCCGATTGGCTGCGAGGCGGATACGGTCTTTGAGAACCTGATTACCATCGCTGATCCACCGGAAGCAAGTTTTGACTTCGAACCCAAATCATTCAGTAGTCTTAACCCTAATATCCAATTAATCGACCAATCCCTAAATGCGGTCAACTGGAATTGGTATATCAATGGAGATTTGATCGGAACTACGCCAGAAATTAATTACAATCTGCCCGATACAGGATCGCAAGCCCTAACGTTGGTGATTACGCATCGCTTCGGTTGTTTAGATTCTTTGACCAAGTTTGTGGATGTAGTGCCGGAAACAAGATATTTCTTGCCCAATGCCTTCACGCCAAATAATGATACGAGCAATGACTTCTTTCAGGGAGCCGGCGTCTTTGATGGGATGAAGGATTTTACGATGACGATCTGGGACCGTTGGGGAGGATTGGTTTTCGAAACGGATGATCCCCTTACAGGCTGGAATGGGCAGGCTTTCAATACCGGTAAATTACTGCCCGATGGGGTTTATGTCTGCTGGGTAAAATATACTGGACCCCGCGGAGAGCCTTTCGAGATTCAAGGGTATGTAACCCTGATAAGATAATTTTATCGAACCAAACCCTATTTGTGAATCCAGGAATTTTTAGCTAAGTTCAGGAAAGGATTTGCAAATAGGGTTCTACTTTTTAGCTCCGCAGTAGGTAGATTCTTCCTTTGGATCGAGTGTGCATCGGCAGCCCTTTCAACAATACATTGATCAGACTAGCTTTCGGGTGAAGGCCAGTTTTTCTGTTTTTAAAATCAATGTATTATGAAAAAGTCATTGCTTTTCTTCCTTTCTTTTTTTGTTCTTTCCGTGGCTAGTATGGCTCAGCTCACCTGGGGTGCACAAGCGGGATTATCGCTGGCGTATTTAGTAGAGCGCACCGAGGGGACCCCTACGATGGATGAGAATAGGCTCTTGCTAAGCCCCAGTCTGGGGATTGATGCACTCGTTCCTTTGCACCAGCAGCGCCTGTTTTTGCGTAGCGGCTTACGTTTTTTAGGGGCTGGAGAGGCGCAAGAAACCAGTCAAGGAGTTGATGTTACGGACGTGCGCTTATGGTACGCTCAGATACCGCTAGACTTAGCCTTTCG
>JBCDIO010000322.1:0-5171 GCA_038748815.1 Bacteroidota bacterium | reverse complement strand
TAATCTGGCACTTGAGCTTTGAAGATGGTCTGACTGGAGCTGCTGTTGGTAACAACGCTTCTGATCTGGAAGGTTGCTTCGACCTATCCAATCCAATTACGGTAACTCGGATTGAAGGATTTACCGATGGTGGTGAACTGGCCACCGATGATCCAACAGAAATCTGTGCCGGTGACGGCGTTGCTGATCCAATCTTCGTTAGTTTGACGGGAGCAGTTGGTAGCAACTCGGCTTGGGTAATCACAGACGATCTAGGAAATATCTTAGACCTACCTGCTGGTCCTCCATTTGATTTAGATGGTGCCGGTCCTGGTGTATGCCTCATCTGGCACTTGAGTTTCGAAGATGGACTCGTTGGTGCAGCAGTAGGAAACAACGCGGCTGACCTACAAGGTTGCTTTGACCTTTCTAACCCAATCACCGTAACACGGACTGGAGTAGAAGGAGGAACCATTACCACGGATGATCCAACGATCATTTGTGCAGGTGACGGTCAAGCTGATCCAATTAACGTAACCTTGGAGAATGCAATTGGAACGAATTCTGCCTGGGTCATCACTGATGATCAAGGTAATATCTTAGATCTTCCAGCTGGTCCTCCATTCGACTTTGAAGGTGCTGGCTCTGGAGTTTGCCTCATCTGGCATTTGAGCTTCGAAGATGGCCTAATGGGCGCAGCTGTTGGTAATAACGCTTCGGACCTAGAAGGTTGCTTTAGCCTATCGAACTCCATCGCCGTAATCCGGAACGGAGTGAATGGTGGTGAGATTTCTACCGATGATCCAACCGAGATTTGTGCCGGTGACGGTATTGCTGATCCAATTGATGTAACGCTTACGGGCGAAGAAGGAACGAACTCTGCTTGGGTTATCACCGATGATCAAGGTAATATCCTTGACTTACCAGCGGGGCCTCCATTTGACTTGGAAGGTGCTGGTGGTGGAACTTGCCTCATCTGGCACTTGAGTTTTGAAGATGGCCTAATGGGTGCAGCCGTTGGTAATAATGCAACGGATCTAGACGGGTGCTTTGACTTATCAAACCCAATTGCCGTTGTTCGGAACGGAGTCGCTGGTGGTGAAATCACTACCATGGACCCAACCGAAATCTGTGCAGGCGATGGTGTAGCTGATCCAATCGACGTAACCTTGACTGGACAGGAAGGGATGAACTCCGCTTGGGTCATCACCGATGATCAAGGCAATATCCTGGAACTTCCAGCTGGTCCTCCATTTGATTTCGAAGGTGCTGGTAGTGGTATCTGCCTCATCTGGCACTTGAGCTTTGAAGATGGACTAATGGGTGCAGCCGTTGGTAACAATGCCTCTGATCTAGTAGGATGTTTCAGCTTATCGAACCCAATTACGGTTACACGTAATGGGGTTGCCGGAGGGGAAATTTCGACAACAGATCCTACCGAAATCTGTGCTGGTGACGGAATTGGTGATCCAATTGACGTGGCCTTGACTGGACAGGAAGGAACAAACTCCGCTTGGGTTATCACCGATGATCTAGGAAATATCCTAGAACTTCCAGCCGGTCCTCCATTTGATTTGGATGGCGCAGGCCCAGGTGTTTGCCTCATCTGGCACTTAAGCTTTGAAGATGGCCTAATGGGTGCAGCCGTTGGTAACAACGCCTCGGACCTAGACGGGTGTTTCAGTCTTTCTAATTCGATTGCCGTAACTCGTACCGATGTTGACGGTGGGGAAGTAAGTACCGTTGATGGTGAAACAGCTATCACCGTATGTACAGGCGATGAAATCGCTGATGTAATTGCCTTCCAAACCACTAGCATGGATGCGAATTACCAGTATGTAGTAACTGATGATAACAACATCATCCTTGGCTTACCAGGTGATAATATGGTTGACTTTGAAGATGCTGGTGTAGGTGTTTGCCGCCTATGGGGTCTTGCCTACACAGGTAATATCACCGCAGCCGTTGGTGACGACGCAGCAGCCGTTGCACTTACTGATGAGTGCTTCGAATTATCCAGCAACTTCGTAGAGGTTACACGTACCGATAGCGAAGAGCCTTGTATCCTAAGTGTCTTTGGAGTTGATGCACTAGATGCTACGGTGAACTTATTCCCGAATCCAGCTTCCGATGTACTAACTGTGGATGTTCGTTTTGCACAAAACGTACGAGGAAATGTTCAGTTAGAAATTCAGAACACCCTAGGACAAGTGGTATACCGCATGGAACGGCCAAGTCAAGAAGCTTGGACGGAACAAATTGAAGTAGGTGACCTTACTGCTGGTATGTACATCTTGAATTTACGTCAGGATGGACAAGTGCAGAGCCTACGCTTTACAAAGCAATAAAATAGGATTTCCTAAGGATAGGAAAATTCGTTTGCATACACTTGAGAGGTCTCCGGATGATTCCGGAGGCCTTTTTTGGTGGCCCTAAGGCTGAGATCTTTTAGCCGCGTACCAATTTTTTCTTTGGCCCAGATTACCAAAACGGAAGGTTAGCTATTTCTCCTGGAAATAGTTCCTAATAAAAGCAAAAACCCCTCAGGGAGCGATGAACGCTCCAAGAGGGGTTTTCGATTGGGCAGAGAAAGGATCGAATCCTTAACAATAGCCTAGATCATCATCTGATTTAAACAGATCATTTGATCCAATCTTGTTAATTTTTCTTTCCGGTTTTTGGGTCTTTGCCACTTGCGCGCGATCGGCATTCCCACCGCCACGCCAATTCTTAAACAGTTCTAATAACCTTTTCATTAGCAGGAATATGTTATGGGTTGTATATTGATTTTATAACGAGCATAATCTTCAAGATGTTCAGTAAAACCGTATTATTTTGACTTTGATTCAAGTTTTTTTACGACGCGTAAAAAACCTTGCAAACTAACTGTTATTAACTTTGATGGAGGGAACGAAAAAAGTATTGCGATTAGCCTTGATTGCGCACGATGGAAAAAAACCAGAAATGGTCTCTTTTGCCATGCAAAATCTTACTCTTTTAAAGCAAACTAGCTTATTCGCTACTGGTACAACGGGGAGCCATTTAGAAAATGCCGGATTGGAGGTAGAAAAATTATTATCCGGACCGAAGGGTGGTGATGCTCAAATTGCAGCTTTATTGGCAACGGATCAACTAGATATGGTATTTTTTTTCCGAGATCCACTAGCTAAGCACCCGCACGAGCCCGATGTCCAAATGTTGATGCGACTTTGCGATGTCCATAACATTCCGCTGGCAACAAACCCAGCAGGAGCCATCCTGATGTTACAGGGAGCTACTAAGTAGCGGAGCTGTCTTCTCCGTCAAAGAATAAGGATAATATAATTCCTCCAATCAAGACAACGACCACCACCGTTAGGGAAACCCATTCTGGCATATGCACCTGATGTGCTAGGAGCATTTTAACCCCCACAAAAGCCAAGATAATGATCAATGCATACTCCAAAAATTGGAACCGATCGAGTACAGAAGCCAGCACAAAATACAGGCTACGTAGACCTAAAATGGCAAAAATATTGGAAGTGAAGACCAGGAAGGGATCCGTGGTGATTGCGAATATGGCAGGAATAGAATCGAAGGCAAACATCACATCCGAGGTCTCAATGACCAACAGAGCAAAAAACAAGGGAGTAGCTACCCGTTTTCCGGCCTCCATAATAAAGAAGTGCTCCCCCTCCATTTTGGAGGTGACCGGAAAAAATCGTTGAAAGAACCGCACGACGGGGTTCTTCTCCGGATCTACCGCTTCTTCCCCATTCGTAGATTGCCACATTCGGTAGGCAGAGTACAACAAGATCAATCCAAAAACGTACGTCATCCAGCTAAACTCGTTCATCAGGTAGGCCCCTGCACCAATCATGAGTCCCCGAAAGATCAAGGCCCCTACGATTCCCCAGAAAAGCGTACGATGTTGGTATTTTTGTGGGATACGGAAATAAGAAAAGATCAGGGCGATCACAAAGATATTATCGATACTCAAGGACTGTTCGATGAGGTACCCCGTTAGATACTTGACTACGGCTTCCCTACCGCTGAGTGTCTGGCCAATTTCTACACCAAGACCTAACCATTGATTTTCGTAGCCGAAGTATACGAATCCGCTGAATAGCAGGGAAACTGAGACCCAAATTAAGGTCCAACGGAAGGCCTCCTGAGTAGTGATCTCGTGGGGGGTTCGGTTAAATACCCCAAGATCTAAAGCCAGAAATAGACCAATTAATAAAACAAATCCTATCCAGACGATCATTTCCTATTCGATTAAAAAAGTACGGGCCATCTGCGATCTTGGCGGTGGTCTTGGTTGATAGATACCTAAACGAAGTATTTAGATAACCCACACACCGTGCTATTCTTTACCTACAACTCGTAAAGAGTCTTCAGGTTCAAAACATCATTTAGATCGCAGATGGCCCAGCCGGGTCAAAATTACCCGACTAATCAGTTGGTCTTACAGACCAGCTTTCTCCACTTTTCTACAAAATTATGGAGCGAATGAAAGCATTTGCTGGGGATAATTGGCTTGCCCTTGCCTTTTTACATATCAAGCACATCAGGGCTCATCCCCATGTTAGAAAACCCACCATCGTGATAAAGGTTCTGCATGGTAACCATCCGAGTTAGATCAGAGAATAGGCTCACGCAGTAATCAGCGCATGATTCTGCCGAAGCGTTCCCCAGGGGAGACATTTTATCCGCATAATCAAAAAACTCTTGGAACCCTTTGATACCACTTCCCGCCGTGGTCATGGTTGGTGACTGAGAGAGCGTATTGACTCGTACATTCTTAGCTTTCCCGTAGTGGTATCCGAAGCTGCGAGCAAAGGACTCTAGTAGGGCTTTCGATTCCGCCATTTCGTTGTAATCCGGGAAGGTTCGCTGGGCCGCGATGTACGAAAGGCCAAGAATGGAGCCCCAATCGTTCATGGCATCCTGCTTCATCAGGGTTTGCATTACCTTATGGAAGGAAACGGCAGAGATGTCGAAGGTCTTCAACATCCAATCGTATTTCAGATCGGTATATTCCCGTTTTTTACGCACGTTCAAGGACATTCCGATGGCGTGTAGTACAAAGTCTAACTTACCGCCTAAGATTTCGGTAGACTTGGAAAACAGATTCTCCAAATCTTCTAAACTGGTTGCATCGGCTGGGATAATCTCTGCATTACATTTTTCCCCTAGTTCCTGGATCTTTC
>JBCDIO010000321.1:0-5172 GCA_038748815.1 Bacteroidota bacterium | reverse complement strand
GCCGAGTTTATCCTCGTGGCGGTCGTAGAAGTCCCAGTAAAGGCTATTGAAAGGACAAGCGCCCTCCCCTGTTTTCAGCTTCCGATCGTAGTGACAATTCTTGCAATAGTCACTCATTTTATGGATGTAATTAGCACTCGATATATAGGGTTTGGTACCAACGATACCACCGTCCGCAAATTGACTCATACCCCGAGTATTGGTGATTTCGACCCACTCAATGGCATCCATATAAATGCCCAGGTACCAAGCATCGATCGCGTCTGGATGCACACCCAGTAACAGGGCAAAATTACCGGTTACCATCAAGCGCTGAATATGGTGGGCATAAGCATCCTCCAGGGATTGGCCAATGGCGTGCTTTAGGCAATTCATT
Source organism: Bacteroidota bacterium (assembly GCA_038748815.1). GTDB lineage: Bacteria > Bacteroidota > Bacteroidia > Chitinophagales > Saprospiraceae > JBCDIO01. Next base: position 4,796 of record JBCDIO010000321.1, on the reverse strand, counting down.
TTTGTATCTCCCGTCCAGAAAAAAGCGGGCAGCTCGGCCTGGTGATCAAAGTAATTCAGGTCAGCATAGCCGGGCATTTTAGCCCAATAAATGCCGCGCATATATTCTCGCCAACCCAAAATCTGCCGAATAAAACCTTCTACTTGAGAAATGGAAACCTCTTCTGGATTCGAACGGTAATAAGATTCTACCCGCTGAATCACTTCCAGTGGGCTGATCATTTTGGTATTCATGGAGAATGAAATACGCGAATGGAACAGAAGGTTGTCCCGCTCCACCATGGCATCCTGAAAATCGCCAAACTGAGCCAGTCGGATTTCGATGAAGTGTTCCAGGAGGTCAAGACTTTCCGCACGAGTTACGGGCCAATCAAAATCGTGGGCCCGCGCCGATCCGATGGTTTCAATTTCCTGTTGCTCGAGCATTGTTACAATATCATCCACTTGTCGCGATACCTGCCAAGGTTGAGGTACCTCTAGTTTAGCCGGCAGCTTTTTCCGGTTATCGTGATCGTAATTCCACTGCCCGGTCAGGGGATCCTTGCCGTTTTCCTCCATGAGAATATCGTAGCGCTTACGCATCATCCGATAAAAGGACTCCATGAGGTAGGTTTTCTTCCCTTCGAAGAATTCCTTTAAATCATGGCGGCTAGTGAGGAAGTGTTCGGTATCCGCCACCTCTACGGGAATTGGCAGTGCTTTGGCAAGTTCTTGCAGAATGCGGTCCAAACGGTATTCGTCGGGTAACTGGTAGCCCCATTCTTCCACGGACCATTCTTGCACCAGATGCTGAATATTTGCTTCGATGCTCCCCTGATTCTTAGGATCATCGAGTCGTAGGTAGTGTACCCGGTGTCCCTTTTCTCGCAGTTCATCGGCAAAAGCGCGCATCGCCAGAAAGAAACCGATTACCTTCTGAATGTGGTGTTTTACGTAGGCCTGCTCACTGTGGGCTTCCACCAGCAAGTAGGTGACGTCTTCGTTCACTTCGTTGAACCAAGTGTGTTTGCGGTTGAGCTGATCCCCTAAAATCAAGCGTAAGATGCGGTGCGGCATTCAGACAATTTTAGCCACCTAACAGCCCCTTGTTCGAATAGTTCATCTTGGAATATCATCCGTTTATCAAGTTTTTTTCGATGCTGACTTATCCCGTTTTATCTTCCTCCTAAACAAACGAAACAGACTTTATGCAAGTCTTACAAACCCAAGGACTCAGTAAACAGTACGGGTCCATCCGGGCCGTGGATCAACTCAACCTGGAGATTTCTGCTGGCAGTATTTATGGGATTCTAGGTCCCAACGGTAGCGGTAAAACCACCACTTTAGGCATGGTCCTGGGCATCACCCAACCGACGGCTGGCACCTATCATTGGTTCGATGGACAAACTGGTGCCGCGGCCCGTCAGCGCATCGGTGCCCTCCTCGAAACCCCCAACTTTTTTCCCTACCTCAATGCGGATGATAATTTGGCGATTGTCGCGCACATCAAAAAGTCCAAAAACGAAGACTATACCAGATTACTGGACTTGGTGGGCTTGACGGCCCGTCGTAAGTCCCCCTTCTCTACCTTCTCGCTAGGCATGAAACAGCGATTGGCGATTGCTTCCGCGCTGATCGGAGATCCCGATGTGTTGATCTTTGATGAGCCCACCAATGGACTGGACCCACAGGGAATTGTGGAAGTTCGGAATACCCTCCTAACTATCGCCCAATCCGGGAAGACCATTATCATGGCTAGCCATATTCTGGTCGAGGTAGAAAAAATTTGCTCTCACGTGGCCATTCTCAAATCCGGTCAATTGTTAGCCAGTGGCACAGTAGGTTCTATTCTGAGTAATGATCAGACCATTGAGGTGGCTTCTGACAACCTCGGCGACCTGGCCGTAAAATTGCAGAGCTTACCAGCTATTAATAGCATGACCCGTCAGGAAAATTGGTTGGAATTATCGGTCAATGAAGACTTCTCGGCCGCCGAACTCAACCAGTGGGCTTTCCATAATCAAATTACGCTACACCATTTGGTTGCTCGGAGGCGATCTTTGGAATCCGAATTTCTAGAAATCACCAGTAAATAAATCCGCATGGCTTCTTTTGTTCATCTCCTTCAATTAGAATGGCTGAAACTCAAGCAGCACCGGGGATTTCGGGTGTTAGTCTTGATGTATTTGGCTTTACTTCCTACGATTATCTTAATCGGTAAACGCTTGCCAGAATTACCGCCGCCCTTGGTTTCTGCGGACGCTATTTATCAATTCCCCGGTATTTTTGTGTATTTGGGATACGAGGGTAACTGGTTATCTTTTTTCTTAATGGGTTTCTTGGGTGTAATTTTTGTCACGCAAGAATATAGCTATAAAACCCTTCGCCAGAATATTATCACGGGGCTCAGTCGTCGCGACTACTACTTGAGTAAGCTCTACTTTATGCTGACTGTCTGCTTTCTGGCCACCTTGTATTACACCCTGGTGGCCTTTGGCTACGGTCTCACCCATACCCCGGATTTGTTCGCCTCCGTCATTGCCAAAAACCTGGACTATATACCTCGATACTTCTTGATGTGCTTTGGCTATATGAGTTTCGCTTTCCTACTAGGCCTTTTGCTGCAACGCACCGGTTTGGCCCTGTTTCTGTACTTTGGCTATATCGTATTCATTGAATCGATCATTCGTTGGGTTATCCACTTGCGAGTATTCGAGAATTCTTCGATGCATTATTACCCCATGAACGCTATTGAAGACCTCACTCCCATCCCGATGGCCGAAATGGCGCAGGGTTTCCAGAGCCAATACGATTTCCAGTTTTTCCTCACGCCTACCCAGGCGGCTATCACGGCTTCGGTCTATGTAGCTTTATTCCTATTTGGTGCCTATCGGCTGCTCCAAACGCGGGATTTGTAAAACGAGTTCCTGGGATTATGGCGGCTTATTGGAGGTAAGAAATGGGTCTACCTTTGCTTAAAAGGGCTGATACTATTTTACCGTAACCTCTATTTTTGACATCAAAAACAGAACACCTTATTTTGCACCCAAATTTTAATGATTTGATTTTCAGTCAATTGCAAATGATGAAAGTTCGCCTGCACCCCCACTCGCCTTCCCACTTAAGTGGGAAGGCGAGTGGGGCTAAAAATGAAAGAAAGAAAACAACCTCCAAATCCCCAAAAAGGGGCCAGCTCTTCCCGAGCTGGCCCCTTTCCATCTAATGCCAGATTGCGCTTAATGAATCATCAGCGGTTGGCCAATCTGCTGGCCCGCCTCGGTCATTACCTGCATCCAATAAACCCCCGGAAGCAAACCACCGACACTACTCTCAGTGCGCTGCGCCGAGAGTACACCCGCTTGCACCTCTTGCCCCAGCGTGTTAAACAACTGGAAGCGTAGATTTTCCGTGATCGGCTCGCTAAAGGCTAGGGTAACTTCATCCTTGGTTGGATTTGGAAACAGATCAAAGCTTTGGCTGAAGGACACCTCATTGGTAGAGAAGATGACCCCCGTGGCATCGACATCCGTCCCGTAGATCGCCAAACCTCCCCGCAGATTACCTACAATGGCTTCGAAGAAACCGTCATTATTCAAATCAGCTAGCGCCGGACGGCTACGTTCCCCTTGGCGAATCTCACCGAAGCGTTCTTCTAACTTAGTAAAAGATTGCCCCAACTCTAGATTACCTTCAATATTGGAGAATACCTGAATAGGCCCCACTTCCGACCCAGTGATGATCACGAAGTCATCCCCCAGGTCAATGATCCAGGGCGCCGAGTTACCGGTAATGGGAATACTCGGTAATTCCGTATCTACCTCCCCTAAGAATGGATTATTCGGTGTTTCCGTTTCTTCCACATGAAATTCTGGCTCAGTAGCCGATCCAATATTCGGATAGAAATTCAAATGTCCATTCCGATCTCCTAATATCATATCGAGTAGACCATCCCGGTTTAAGTCCATAATGAACGGGGTGCTATTCTGCCCAACGTCAATCCCTAACCATTCTGGCACGGGCGTACCAAACAACATCTGATTGCCAGCACCGGCCAAATTTTCTACATAGAATAGTCGGCCTTCCTGTTCCCCAACCAATAGGTCAAAGTCCCCATCGCCATCCAAGTCACCTAAGGTGGGTGCAAAATTCCAGGAGAACTCGCTGTATTGACTAAAGTTCAAGTAGTCATCATCCACCAACTCAAAAGCGGGTTCTGTCTCAGTCCCTACGTTGCGGAATAAAACCAAGCGGGGATCCCGGTTCCCTCCAGGAACGAAGAAACCATCCGTACCGATCAGAATATCAGTGAGCCCATCCGCATTGTAATCCAGTACAGTGGGGCTACTACTGCGTCCGTAATCGACCATTTCTTCCACGATCAGATCATCTTGCTGAAATTCAAAAACTGGGTTTTCGTTGGTATTTACATTCTTATAATACCAAACTACGTTGTAATTCAGCGAGGAGTTCACATTATTAGGTGAGGCCACAAAATCCGTCAACCCATCATTGTCCATGTCCAGGAAAAACGGAGCTGGAAACTCGGGAATATTGACCGAGAAATCATCGCTCGGGAAGGTGATGTCTTGCTCAACCATCCAGGCACTATTAATACTACCACCATTGTCTAGGTAGGTAATCTTAGGGTAGATAATATCCCCTAAGAACAACTCTTTATCGCCGTCATTATTCATATCGATGGTGGCCAGCGTTGACCCAGCGTGGCGATTTTCCAGATTCGGATTATCCAAGAACCCAACCGCACAAACATTGGGGTCAGGACTCAGGACAATCTCCTCGGAGAACGAAGACTCGTAG
>JBCDIO010000320.1:0-5177 GCA_038748815.1 Bacteroidota bacterium | reverse complement strand
CAGCCGATTCCATCGCAATAAGTTACGTACAATTTAGAACGATCAAGGTGTTTCGTACGCTCTTCGCTCATTTCCCGATGCGGCAGATTCATAGCCGTTGGAATATGTTCTTTCTCATAAGCAAAGGTTTGCCGGGTATCAATGGGGACGATCTCTTCTCCATTCTCTAAGGCTTCCCATAAATCCGCTGGATCCATTTCAAAGCTCAGCTTGCGTTCGTAGAAAGCGATTTGTTCTTGCATAATGATGAGGTGTTTTGTTGATCCCAAAAGTAGAGCCCGAGGACCCCTTTCGCCAGTTTTAGGATTGCAGGATACACAGGCTTAGCTGAAATAATTTCAGCGATCGATGCCTCTTAGAAGCGTACCTTTACGAGCTATGGAAATCAAATATTTCAGGCTCATCAAAACCATTGCCGAACAAGGTAGCATTGCAAATTCTGCCGATAAGCTATTTCTGACCCAATCGGCCTTAAGCCACCAATTGAAGGAATTGGAAGAACGGATTGGTTTTAAAGTGTTTCTGCGCACACGCAACAAATGGCAACTAACGGAGGAAGGCAAAGAATTATACAAATTGGGCAATAGCATTCTGGATAGTCTGGAGCAAGGTTTTCGCAACATCGAGCAGCTGCGGGCCGGCTCAGCGGGCACCATCCGAGTCAGTACCGAGTGTTACAGTTTCTATCAAGGTCTTTCGGCTTTTATCCAAAAAATGGGCGTCCTGTATCCGGATATCGAGGTGGACTTGAGGTTAGAGGCGACGCATCAGCCCATCCCCAAAATTCGCGCTCAGGAAATTGATATTGCCATTGTAACCACTAAAATTCCGGACGATCAGCTGGCTTATATAGCCGTTTTCGAAGATGAGATATTCGCCTTAATGCATCGGGAAAATCCTTTATTTACCGCTGACTTTTTAGATACCCAAGCACTTTCGGAGGCCCATTTAATCATCCATTCTTTCCCCCTGGAAACGGTCTCGGTCTATCAGCAATTTCTGAAACCATATCATATTACACCCGCTAAAATCACGGCGATCCCACTCACCGAGGTGGCCCTGGAAATGGTAGAGGCGAATATGGGCATTTTATGTATGCCCCAATGGGCATTAAAAGCCTTTCAACTATCAGAACAAGTCGGCTTTAAGCAGATCAGCAAGCAGGGTCTGAAGCGAACCCAGTATTTAGTGGTCAGAAAGGCGGATCAATCGAAGAAGTACGTCCACGATTTTATTTCCAATTTTAAGGAAACGTTTACGAAATAAGTGATGCCTGTCTACCCCGAGGCCTCGGGGGGTAGGTAACTTTCGGAAGTTAGCCTCTTTTTTCTCAATCACTACAAAAGGTAAGAATCCAAGGTCGTCTGGACTAGAAGTACGCATTTGGAAATCTTCTAAGCCAGTCTATTGATCCAAACCCTGAATCGCCTGCACAATCTCCTCGGGAGCTTCCACATTCAGGCAATGCCCCTTGCCTTTTAGATCGATGCGAGTACTGTTGGGTATTTTTTCGACCAGATCATCCGAATGAAAGGGAGGTGTGGTAGCGTCTTGATCAACGATCACCACGGTACAGGGAATGCTGATTTCGTAGAGTCGACCGTAGTAGTTTTCGTCGGTCAAGGCCTGTAAAATGGGCGTGAGCTTGATATGGTCTTGTTGGGGAAAGATTTCTAGAATAGATCGAATGATCTCCGGGTCTGGGTTTTTCCCGATTAAGGATTTCCCAAATTGCACGCCGATGGGTTTCCACTGGATCATTCTGACCAATAGCCCCGATTTGATCAAAGGGATTTGTAAGCGATTTTGGAAATTATTGCGCCCAACATCACCCGCGAAGGTGGCCATGAGTACGCAGGCTTTGATGCGCTGAGGTTGCAGCTCGGGATAGTCTAGCAAGAATTTCATAGACAAAAATCCTCCCATGGAATGCCCGACTAAGATGGCCTCTTTTAGATCGAAGTGCTCGACGAGATTTTTGTAATCGGAGGCCATCGCGCTAGAGCTAATGCCTTTTTGACCAATTGTAGATTGGCCATGCCCGCGTTGGTCAAATACGATGGTTCGATAACCAAGCTGATTCAATCGCTCAACGATAATATTCCACTCCAGGTGATTGAACCCATAGCCGTGGGCGAGTAGCACGGTAGTTTTACCCGTTCCCGAAATAATGGTCCGGATCTGTGTGCCATCGGGCATGGTGACCATTTCGGTCTTTCCGGCAACGGGTTTAGACAATTGAAAGGCTTGGTACATGGTGTGGGCATTTTGGCAGGTAAACTCCAGGATGAACTCCTTGTGGTATTTTCATTCTGGCACCTTGGTGAATACCCTAATATACGGAAAGGAAATGGCCTTAATTTACCTTTCGATATTGTCGTGGGCTCATACCTGTCTTTGCTTTAAACAAGCGATTCAGCCCTTGTGGATATTCGTAACCAAGCTGATAGGCAATTTCTTGCATCGTCTGTTTAGAGCCAATGATGAGTGTTTTGGCTTTTTCAACGATATAATCTTGGATATGATCCTTCGCATTGCGCCCCGTTTCGGCTTTAATTAAATCCCCTAGGTAGTTAGAGGACATGGCCAGCACATTCGCACAATATTTTACGGAAAGCACCCCCAACTCTTGGGGTTTATCAGATGCGTAGTATTCCCTCATGACTTGTTCAAATTTAGCAATGAGGTCCTTACTTAAATTGGAACGCGTATAAAATTGCCGGTCGTAGTACCGCTTACAATACTTGAGTAGCATTTCAATATTCGCAATGATCAGGTCTTGACTATGCTTGTCGATGTTGTATTGGTATTCAAGCTCAATTTTTTCCACCAAGGAAGTTAGGGACCCTTTCTCTTCTTCCGACAGGTGCAAGGCTTCGTGGACATCATAATTGAAGAAGGAATAGTCTTCAATCGTTCTTCCCAACGCTGATTTACGCAATAAATCAGGGTGAAAGATTAAAGTCCAGCCGGCCCGCCCTTTATAGTCGTGGGTATTTTCTACCTGAACGACCTGATTCGGTTTAATAAACGTCAGGGTCCCTTCCTCGAAGTCGTAAGAATTGCGCCCGTAGCTCATAGATCCGTTGATCCCTTCTTTTAAGCTTATCTGGAAGAAATCGAAGATATACTTCTGATCTCCGTACTCGAATTCAGTCATCCGTTCGTCGATCAGTAACACCGTCACTAAAGGATGCTTCGGCTTTTCGTAGCCGTAAAACTCGTGTACTTGGCTAATGCTTTTGATACGAATTATTTCTTCCATGTCTGCGATACTTACGAGTGCTAAAAATGCTGTGTTAGTAATCTACAAAAAAAGTGAGGAGTGACTAAAAGGCTCCATAACGTAGGGCTTATTTCATATAGTGATCAAACCACTCTATCATTCCTTTTGGATGTTCGGAGAAAAAGGAGTATCCCTTAAACCGCCAAGGGGTTCCTTCGATATATTGAATTTTCTTATCCGCCACCGGTACTGCATCGTACATAGCTTGGACGTCCGTCCAGCGGGAATTCATATCTTCTCTCACTTGTAAGAAGTAGGTGGGAATTTGAATGTGTTTCGCTTTTGGTATAATGTCGTGGTCGGCTACCTTTAGCCCGGTAATACGGTTGTAAATAGGCTCAAAGGTCTCTACCCCTTCCTGGGCAGGGATGCCCATCTGTTCCGATTGTCGTTCGATCGTGGTCTGGCCTTTCAAGGGGGCAATTGCTAGTAAGGACTTAATCGAAGTAAAGGCTTCCGGATTTTTCTCCATCGCATTGATGGTGGCATTAGCTCCCATACACATACTCATAAGAGAAATATCAGCATCTCGGGTATCTTCCCGGGTTTGAACGTAGGCTAGAGAAGCGAGTACCTCCTGCCATTCGTAATATCCCACACCGGAAATACTTCCCTCACCGTCCCCACTTGCAACGTGGCTGCGTAGATCATAGGCCAACACTGAATATCCAGCATCGTGCAAGGCTTTGTACCTGGGTAAGAAGTTCACTTCAAAACCACCGGCAAAATCCAGTCCTTCCAGGTGACCGGCGAAACCATAGCGATTGGCCGGGGAAAAATGATTGCTAATAATGACTTTATCGGCCTTGGCCGCTGGAATAAACCATCCTTTAATGTCTACACCGTCAATAGTGGTAAATGAAACATCTTCGAATTCAAGTCCATACACGGTTGGAGTACGTAAAATGGGGGTACGTGGAGGCTTAGATAAACCGTGCGCTAAGACGGTTAGCATTTGGGTTTGTTGCTCATTCAACATGACAAATTATTTTTAAATTGGAGCTAGTCCATGTGCTGGTCAAACCAGTACAAGACCTTCTCCGGGTTCTTGGTTAAATAATCGTAACCAGCGGCTCTCTTCGTTCCAATACCCGACAACCACAGCATATCTTTCTCTACCCCCAAGCTTTGGTAATACGCTTCGATGGATTCTTTATTTAAATATTCGTCCTGGTCGTTTTGTACCAACAAGGTGGGCACTGGAATTTTCTCCACGTCTTCCTTAAAGGACTTGGTCGGCATATCAAAACCCACGCGTTTACTATTTTCCGTATTAACCCACCGTTGCAAAAAGCCCGGTAAGCCCAAGGCTTTTACAAAGTCTAGATAGCGCATTGGTTGAATGGCCACCATGGCTTTGATCTGATCGTATTTTTGTAAATCATTACTTCCATAAGCATAGGTCGTAGCCGCCGCGCCCATGCAAATACTTAGTAAGCCAATTTGTGCCTTTTTATAGGATGGATGCTGCGAAACATAATCGACGGCTGCTACAACATCTTGCGCCTCCGAAGGGCCCCAGGAAACCCAGTTCCCTTTGGCATCTTCGCTATTACCATGACTTCTAAAATCGTACATCAGTACGGAGTAGCCCTGCTCAACCAAGTATTTCACGTGTTGTAAAAAGGGAATTTTTTCATTCCATAACTTCACCATTCCTTTACCTTCAGGAGTAAATCCAGCCCGACAAGCTTGCACCCCAAAATGTGATTGGATGATGATTTTGTCCGTGCCGCCTTTGACTAACCAAGCGGAGAGCTTGGTTCCATCCTTGGCCGTAAACGTTACGTCTTCGTAGTCTAGGCCATAGTTCTGAGGATTATCGAATAAAGGGGCGACACCACCTTTGACAATGGAGTTGGATAAGAAGCCAGTTACCATGTTATCTGAT
>JBCDIO010000319.1:0-5192 GCA_038748815.1 Bacteroidota bacterium | reverse complement strand
CAAACCCACTTGGATAAACCTGTCTTCAATACGGTAAGTGAAGCCGTGGAGAAAGCTCAAGCTGATACTTCTGTTATTTTCGTACCACCTCCATTTGCCGGTGATGCGATCATGGAAGCAGCGGAAGCGGGCATTAAAGTGATTATCTGTATTACAGAGGGTATTCCTGTACAAGATATGGTAAAAGTGAAAGCGTACATCGAAGATCGAGATGTACGTCTGGTTGGACCAAACTGCCCCGGTGTAATTACGCCTGGTGAAGCGAAATGTGGTATTATGCCTGGATTTATCCACAACCCTGGTAAAATTGGTATCGTTTCGCGTTCTGGTACGCTTACTTACGAAGCGGTAGATCAAGTGACCAAAGCTGGTCTAGGTCAATCTACCTGTATCGGTATCGGTGGTGATCCAATCGTTGGAACTACCACTAAAGATGCTGTACAACTACTAATGGAAGATCCGGATACAGAGGGCATTATCATGATTGGAGAAATTGGCGGATCCATGGAAGCGGATGCCGCTCGTTGGATCAAAGAAAATGGTACTAAGCCCGTTGTAGGATTCATTGCCGGTCAGACTGCTCCTAAAGGACGGACAATGGGCCACGCCGGTGCAATCATCGGTGGAGCAGAAGATACCGCTGAAGCGAAAATGGCTATCATGGAAGAATGTGGTATCCACGTTGTAAAATCACCTGCTAACATTGGAGAAACGATGAAAAAGGCTTTGGAAGCGTAGCCTTTACTTCGCATAAAAGAAACCCGAAATCTCTTGCTAGAGGTTTCGGGTTTCTTTTATCTATTCGATCTATCCAAGCTTAGAAGATCGACAACAACACGATAATCACGATGACCACCATAATGATGATAATAACAGACCGGTAATTAGAATGCTTGCTGCGGTAGGTGTTGAACAGTAGTTCGATATAATCTTTCCATTCTAGTCCTTTTACGGCGTATTCGTAGCCCATCGCAAAATAACGACGCTTTCGATTTTGCTGTCCGTGCTTTTTGAGAATGAAAAAAGCATTATCCAGATAGGCCAGTTCGTATAGCTCAGAACCTCCTTTGTCTTTTCCGCCACCAGCCGCTTCAATGATCATTTTATTGGTATTTTCCAATAAGCGCCATTTACCTCGAATAATATCTCCATTGGTGGACCGTAGATATTCTCCACCTTCATTGAAGAAATGTAAAATAGTACTCGTAAAATTGGCCTCATCCCGAATTTCCATCCAGGGCTTTCCTCCTTTTTGAACATAGAATTTAGTCTCGTTCAGGTCTTCACCCCACTGGCGTATTTCCGGAATGATTAGGTCTAGATAATCATCCATTGTACTGCGCTCCGGCAGCTCCACATTGAGGGATCGAGCTACGACCTCTAGAAAGTTATTCTCCACGCGCTAAACGGTATAGTTTTGAATCAAGAATATAAAATAGAAACATTTGGGTAAAATGTAAAACCCGCTGGTCAAAGAATTCGACCAGCGGGTTTAAGAACTTGTTTAGAGACCCTTGATAGAGCTGCAAACCTGGATTTGTAGTTTTTATTTGGCGGTAGCTTTCTTTTGATCCCAGTCTTTTCGCTTTTTAAAGTATTTGGGATCAACAACGAGTAAGCCAAAGGATTCTCCATCTTCTTTGGTTTGCTTGGCGTGGTGCGCTCCGTGTGCCCGTAAGATAGCTCGGGAATAGCGCCCATCTAATTGTTTAAACCAAGAAAAACGGCGGTGGATATACACGTCATGAATCAAGAAGTAGATTAAACCATAAATCGATATACCGACACCGACAAAGAATAGCCAAAAATGGGGCGTAGTAGAGCCGATGATATAGCTTGCCGCACTCGGAATGGCAAACACTAAAAAGAAGAGGTCATTGCGTTCGAAGAAGCCATCTTTTTCGTGGTGTGGCAGGTGGTGATCCTGGTGCCAACTCCATAAAAAACCGTGCATTACGTACTTGTGAGCAAACCAGGCTACAAATTCCATTACGGCTGCCGTTGCGATGGTGATTCCGGCATATAGAGCGATTTCCATGTTGTATTTAGGTTGGTTATTATAGAGAAGCTACAAGTAAAGTAGCGAAGAATATTATTTGCACAGTAAACAGTGAAATGGCGGCTTTGTTCTTAATCTCGGCTTGGTATGCAGCAAAATAGACTTGCAATGGAAGAGATACCCCGAACCAACCCATATAGTTCTGTAATGGAACTACATCTCCCTCCCATTGCCAGAAGTCATAAGCCATTGCTACGGGTTCAATGAGAACATCGAATGCGACCATAAACGCTGCACCAAGAACGGCCCGAATTAGGAAATGTGCCTTCGGGAAAAGATAATTGACAGTGATACCACACAAATAGCCAACCATTATCCAGTTTACCCCAATCATGAAGGGTGTTTCCATCCACTTCCAACCTAAGACTGGGCCGTACACATAATCGCCAAAAAGTAAGCCGGTTTGTACACCAAATACCTCGGCTCCGTAGCCAAGTAGGAAAGATAGAATGATGAATATGGCCGTGTGTTTGGTCCAGTTTGGATGGTTCCAAAGGACCAAAGCAAGGCTAGTCAACAGGTTGAAAGGTGTCAGCAATAAGAAGTCTTCGTGTAAAGGAATCAAAACACCCGCGATTCCCACTGCGTGCAAAATCAATAAGACCAAGGTGACCAGTTTCCAGCGTTCCTGGGGTTGGACATAATTGGAGAAAACCGATGGTATGGTTGTTATTTCGCTCATAATGATACCTGTCTTTTTGAATGCATGATTTCATCGACTATTCTGGCTGAGAGTAAACACAGTGGAATACCTCCGCCCGGATGTACGCTTCCCCCACAGAAGTATAAATTCTCAAAAACCCTGGTCCGGTTGGGATGACGAAGGAACGCCGCCATTCGGTCGTTCGAGCTACTACCGTAAAGGGCTCCCAAGTGGGAGGCTGTCCTCGATTCAATGAGGGCTGGGTGAAGTACGGTTTCTTCGGAAATTAAGGGCTCGATTTCTTGTCCTAGTATCCGTTCTAATTTCCGTAATATTTTTGTCCGAGCGGCTGGAATCGCCGCATCCCAATCGACTCCTTGGGCGTAAGGTGCATTAATCATGACAAACCAGTTTTCTGCTCCGGAAGGAGCATCGGCTGGGGCTAGTTTACTACTGATGTTGATATATACCGTGGGGTCGTCATCAACGAGGCCTTTGCGTAAGTTATTGAACTCTCGCTGGTAGTGATCACTGAAAAATATGTTGTGTACGTCTAATTCAGGAAAGGTTTGCTGCACCCCCCAGTAGAAGATCAAGGCACTCGTTGATTTCTCTTGGTTTTTGACTTTTCTTGGCATGGGTTGATCCACTAACAATCGCTGGTAGGTAAAGAAGATGTCCATATTGCTGATCACCGCAGTGTAGGGGACCTTATCCTGACCAATTTGTAAACCGCTCACCTTACCCCGTTCGATCAGAATCCGATCTACGGCTTGCCCAAAGTGAAAGGTAACACCAAGATGCTTCGCTAAGCGTACCAAGTGCTTTGTGATCTGATGCATTCCGCCAGTTGGAAAGTAAGCACCAAATTGGTATTCAAAATGGGGGATAATATTTAAAAGCCCTGGAGCCTGATACGGGTCTGAGCCGTTATACGTAGCGTACCGGTCAAATAATTGTACCATTTTAGGGTGATTAAACAGCCGGTTATTTGACGTGTGCATACTCTGAAAGATATCCAAACTTGGAATCTGCCAAATGGCCCGTAGCACATCCGGGTGCAACCAGGTTTTTGCCCGGTGTAAGGATTTTTCTAGAAAGATTCGCCCCGTCAACTCGTATTTCCGACGACTTTCTTCCAAGGCTCGAAATATCTCCGCTGGTGGTACCCCCAGTTCTTGATGAACCACTCGGCTAAACCGCACGGGATCCGCAAAGGCGGGGAAGCGAGTACCATCCTCCCAGAAGTAATGGCAAATGGTGTCTAACCGCTGGTAGGTAAAGGGTGGCAAATCAGGATTTCCCGCTACTTCGGTTAGTTCATCTACATAATGGGGCATGGTAAATAAAGATGGCCCCGCATCAAACCGAAAATCGCCTAGCTGGAAAGCGGTTAGTTTCCCACCCGGATATTCGTTTTTCTCAAAGACATCCACGCTATAACCCCGTGCAGCCATCCGTACAGCCGACGCTAAACCAGCAACCCCAGCTCCAATTATGCCAATTTTCCCTTTCATAATGAGCTTTTACCGTTCGCTCCTAAAAGTATTTATTTGTAATCTTTCCTTGTCTTTGCCAGTAGCAATTACCGTCTATTTGTGAAAGTACTATTCGGTTGCCGGCCTCACCAAAAGCTCTTGTTTAACACCATTTCAGGATCTTGGTTTATGGTTTGGAGCTTGTTTGGGATTTGAAATCTTGCCTACAATCGGCAAATTTATCTTACGGGGGTTCGCTCCGAGTACTCATAGTGCGGGTACTACGGTATGGAGAGCGTACCCGCCCGCTTCGCAGTTCGTAGGCTCCAACCACCTAGTGATTTATTGATCGGGAGGCGTTCGTTCATGCCTTGTTCAGAACAAAATTTCCTCAAGCTAGAATCAAGCCCTTAATAAATTTTTGGCTTGAAGGTAAGCTTGTTTTAGCCAGCTTCCGGGGAGCTCAGTGGTAGTTCGATGAAGAAGACCGTTCCTTCCTCGGCTTTGGTTTCAAAGTAGATTTGTCCCTTTGCCATTTCGACGATATTTTTAGACATGGCTAATCCCAAACCAGTACCAGAGCTTTTGGTTGTAAAATTAGGCACAAAGACCTTTTTTTGCTGTTCGGGAAGAATGCCAGTCCCATTATCAGCTACCGCAATTTTCACCCACTCCCTACCCGCAATTACGACATCCGTCTGAATTCTGCCTATCCGATCTTCAGGAATTGCCTGGATTGCATTTTTATACAGATTATTTAGTACCCGCAATAATTGATCACGGTCTGCGTAAACATACAGATTTTGCGGGCTATCCGGGGGAGGGTAGTGCCGATTGAGGACAAATTCCATGTGAACGGCTTCCCGGGCAAAGAGTTGATGGACGGATTCGACTAATTCTCCAATGGATACGTATTCGTTGACTGCATCAGGCATTTTGGCGAAGGAGGAAAACTCGGTTGCGATTTTGGTCAGGGCATCAATTTGCTCAACCAAGCGGCGCGAGGTTCGGT
>JBCDIO010000318.1:0-5204 GCA_038748815.1 Bacteroidota bacterium | reverse complement strand
CCTCCGAATCCCCAACTTCTTCATCCGCGACTCCAAGGTAGTTGGTTTGATACCTAACAGCTTAGCCGCTCCTTTCTCCCCACTAATCCGCCAATTGGTATGCTGCAGGGTTTCAATGATATGCCGCTTTTGCAGCTCCTCCAAGGTAAGAATGCGTTTGGGTAAATGCTTGGGCGTGGTCTTCGGGATCCAGTTCCCGAGCTCCAGCTTGCCGTTTTTGGAGAGAATGATCGCTCGCTCGACAAAGTTTTCCAGCTCGCGGATATTACCCGGAAAGTCGTAGTCTTGTAACTGCTTGATTACCTTCTGGGGAATGTTGGTGATCGACTTACCGATCTTCGCTTCAAATTTCTTACAAAAGTGTCGCATCAATAGAGGAATGTCCTCCTTGCGATCGCGTAACGGAATGCAGTGAATCGGAAATACGTGCAGGCGGTAAAAAAGATCCTCCCGAAACCTGCCTTTTTCTACTTCCTTCTGTAGGTCTCGATTGGTGGCGGCCAGAATACGGACATCCACTTTGATGGTCTGACCACTCCCCACGGGTTCGAACGCTCCTTCCTGCAAAACCCGCAAGAGCTTAGGTTGTAGTTCGATGGGCATTTCTCCAATTTCATCTAAGAAGAGGGTGCCACCATCGGCTAGCTCAAAGCGGCCCTTTTTCTTTTGCAAAGCCCCCGTAAACGCCCCCTTCTCGTGCCCAAATAATTCACTTTCGATCAAATGAGCGGGTAGGGCCGCACAGTTTATTTTGATGAGGGGCCGATTGCAGCGCCGGCTCAACTTTTGAATACTACGGGCAATGAGCTCCTTGCCGGTGCCCGATTCTCCGGTAATGAGCACGGTGCTATTGGTCTCGGCAACTTGTTCGATCTCTACCAGTACAGATTTGAAGGCCTCGCTCTGGGTGATAATCTCCCCGAAATTCTGCCCCAACTTAATCTCTTCCTGCAAGTAGTTATTCTCCTCTTCCAGGCGTTCTTTCAATTCTCGAATTTCTAGTAAGGCCCCGCGTAAGGCCGATTCTTTGTGCTTCCGCTCGGTGATGTCGCGTACGATGGCGCAGGAGTAGGTCTTACCCTCGTACTGAATGAAGTTGTTGACGATCTCCACCGGGAAGAGCTTCCCATCCTTCCGTTGGTGCATCACCTCCACTGGCTCATTTTGTTGGGTCTGCTCCCGCCAATGGGTCGTCCAACGTTCCAAATTCATATTGGGATTAATATCAAAAACCGACATCTTCGATAACTCCTCCGGGCGGTAGCCCAAAGCATCACAAGCGGCTTGGTTAACCCAAAAGAACTTCCCCTCCTGATCAAGCCAGAAGACTTCATCACTCATTTTAGCGATGGTGAACTGCGATAGAGCACTGATTTTTTCCATAGTCAATCCTGTAACGAGCAAAATACGGCTTCAAGGTACTGGATAAAAAATGGGAAATCCCGAAATATCGTGATAAATAGCCGTCAATTAGTGTGTTTTATTCTGGTGATTAAAATTTAAATATCTGATAATCAGATTATTGGAAATAAATGGAAAGACGGTCATAACTATTGCTCGACTTTTGGACTTATTATTACCAAATAGTAGCCATGATCGAATCAGAAAGATTAACGAACCTCTTGGAGCCCCACGGTGAAGCCTTAGTGGCCCTGTTCTTTTGCAAGCAGGGGAGTGGTTCTGCCTTCTTAATGAAAAGTGTACTGGAAGATCTACTACTAGACTACCAAACGCAGGTAGGTTTTTTAGAAATTAATGTGGAAGAAGATCTGGACTTAGCCACGACCTTTTCCATTGTTGAAATACCGACGCTCATTCTGTTTAATACCCTTACGCACAGCCTAGAGGGCGTGTATCGGGGCATTTCTTCTAAGCATTCGCTGCGTTCCGAATTCAACCAGGTGTTGAGTCGAATGTCACCGGCGGCTTAGTTTCAATCCATTTTCCTTAAAAATCTTTTAAAGCAGAATTACCGTGAAAAATTTGATCGTCTTTTTGTTGGTGTCTTTTTCCGTACAAGGATTGGTAGCGCAAGCACCCATTGGAGCAGACTTCTTTAAAGAAGTAGATGCGTTTATGAAAACATACGTAGAAGGAAATGGCGTCGATTATGCCGCCGTAAAACAGAATCCTTCTACCTTAAATGCACTCGTAGACCAAGTGGCTAATGCTACCGTAAGTGGGGCCGATGCGGCCACTACCCAGGCTTTCTACATCAATGCCTATAACTTGTTGGTGATTAATGGCGTCGTACAGAATTACCCTTTAAATTCCGTTTTGGACGTCACTGGATTCTTCGATGGGAAGAAGCATACCGTAGCCGGTAAATCCATGACTTTGAATCAATTGGAGAAAGAACAATTGTTGAAAACCTACAAAGATGCTCGCTTCCACTTTGTATTGGTTTGTGGCGCCGTTGATTGTCCTCCGATCGCTTCCTTTGCCTACACGCCAGAGAAGTTGGAGGAGCAATTGGATCAGCGCACCCGTCGGGCTTTGAACGACCCTGGTTTCATTCAAATCGATATGGGGAGCAATAAAGCGAGCCTTTCCCAAATCTTCGAATGGTATGCCAGTGATTTTGGCGGCAGTAAGAAAGCCGTTCGTGCCTACATCAACCAGTACCGCGCAGTACCGATCTCCGCGAATTACACGACCGATTTCTACAACTACAATTGGTCCTTAAATGATAAGAATA
The DNA here is from genome assembly GCA_038748815.1 of Bacteroidota bacterium. Classification (GTDB taxonomy): domain Bacteria; phylum Bacteroidota; class Bacteroidia; order Chitinophagales; family Saprospiraceae; genus JBCDIO01. The sequence continues at coordinate 2,506 of JBCDIO010000318.1, read as the reverse complement.
CGGGCACTAGCGAGGTAGAGGTTCCTACGACGGGCGGAAATAGTTCTGCCCGCTACGTAGTATCCTCCGCGATCCGGAAAGGAACGACGGAGTCCAAGTTGTTCAACAACTTGTACACCCAACAGTCGGGCAACGGCGAATCTTTGACCGATCGGTCTACTTTCTTCACCTCCTGGTTGTCTTTCTTATACGGAGTTAATAATCGCTTTAACGCAGGTTTTGACCTGCGTTACCGGCGGGTCTTAAACGATCAACTTCCCAGTTCTCCCTTTGCCGTTTTGGGAAGCGGTGAAGGTGGGACTTTCCGAAATGGAATTACCACGGTAGGACCAAAAATCCGGTGGGCAGCGTTCGAAAAGTTGCCGAATTTCTCCATCCAGAGTGCTTTTTGGTTCCCCATCGGTGACGAGTTAGAAGGAGACGGTACTCGCCCCTACATCGATTGGAATAGCTCCACTTGGTGGACGCAGTTTTTCAATGACTTTACCTTGAACGATAACTTCTCCGTCTTCACCGAAATTGATTTCCTATGGGAAGATATCGGAAATCCGGACAACGGTGCTTTCAATCGAGTTTCTACTCCGGCAACCGTTATTCTTAGCTATTTCCCAAATCCAAAGACTACCGTTTATGCCTTAAGTGGTTTTTCTCCGTTCTGGCAGCAAGAATTCGATTATTTCGCCCAAGCTGGGGTAGGGGCAAAGTACCAATTTACTCCTAACTTTGAGATCGAGTTGTTGTACACGGCCTTTACCAACAAGATTTTACAAGAGGTTAACGGGCGGGCTGCAACCTATAACATTGGCGTTCGTTATAACCGATGATAGCTGTTTGTTAGAAGGAAAGCGAAGGAAATAGATACGCACGTGGTAAAGCTCAAGTATTCGATTGTACTCTTACTACTTATTGGATGTTTTTTATGGACTGGAGCCCAGGCTCAAGCTCCTATGCCTAGTCAAATCGGACAGATTGAATTCGATGGCTTGCGGAAGAATAAGGAATCCTTTCTGCGGCGCGTGATCGAATCGGAGGCGGGACACTCCTTGGATCTGGAGAAAATTCAGAACGACCTGAAATACCTCAAACAGCTGAGTGGGGTCGCCATGGCCGAATACCGGATTGATACCACCGAGAATGGTTTGACGATACAGTTTCAGATCGAAGAAGCCAAAACCTTTTTCCCCATTGTCAATTTTGGGGGAATTCGCGATAACTTTTGGTTTCAGCTGGGAGCCAACGAGATGAACCTGCGGGGTCGGGGCGATCAACTCACGGTGTACTACCAGAATATTGATCGTCGGCACAACTTCAATGTCTTCTATCGCTTGCCCTTCATCAATGGATCGCGCTGGGGGGGCACGGTCAATGTCCGTCGCTTTGCCTCGGTAGAACCGATCTATTTTGACGAAAGCACGGTATTCTACGATTATAATAACAACAGCCTTGGGGCTTCTATTTTCTACCAGCTCCAGAGCAATCATTTCATCGAGTTCGGGACTACCTTCTTCACCGAGCGTTTTGCCAAAAACGAACGCCACCAAGGGGAGGTAACCCCAGGACCCGATGAAGTGGACGAACCCAAATTACTGTTTAAGGCGATCCATCAAATCAACGAGATTGATTGGCACTATTTTTACCAGGACGGCTTCGTGAATCAGCTCAATGTAGAATCGGTCTACAATCTCAATTTTGGCGACTGGTTCCTCCTAGTTTTCAACGATACCCACTACTTCAAACGGTTGGGTAAACGCGGCAACTTAGCGACCCGCCTTCGCTTGGGCATCTCGAGCAATGGTAATAATCCCTTCGCCCCTTTCGTGCTCGATAGCTACATCAATATTCGCGGTTCTGGTAATCGCATTGATCGGGGTACGGGCGTCATCGTGCTCAATGTTGAATATCGGCATACCTTCTTCGAAGAACGATTGTTTGCGGGCCAGGTGGTCGGCTTTTCCGATGCGGGCACCTGGCGAAATCCGGGCGGCCCCTTGAGCGATCTTACCGATATTGAGAACTTCCGCCATTTTGTAGGAGCCGGTTTCCGGATCATCTACAAAAAAGCCTTTAATGCCATGATTCGGGTCGACTACGGAGTAGATATCTACGATCCGAGTCAGCGGGGTTTTGTGCTAGGCTTCGGGCAGTACTTTTAAGGATGGGGTATGGTCGTTCCGGAGGGCTTATGCAGATTTAGATGATTAATGTTCTGGCATTTTCACGCAGAGTGCGCTAAGACGTCCTATTTCTAGCTGTCAAAATCTATAGAGGTAAACCAACTTTGCGTCCTTTGCGATAAACTCGTCGATCTTCGCGTGAATAGAAGTAGGGAACTGTTCCTCGCAAAGGACACAAAGGTTACGCAAAGTACGCTAAGGTATTTGAACACAGGTCTTTCGGCATTATTCCTTTTAGCAGAACGACCGCAGGTGGGGCGAATAAAACAAAATTCTGTCTGAACATCCAAAGCTATTGCACCATATCCTATTTTGAGGAACCAAGGGTTTGG
>JBCDIO010000317.1:0-5209 GCA_038748815.1 Bacteroidota bacterium | reverse complement strand
GCATCATAAGCAGGATCGTAGTACAAGTCATCATATTGAGCAAAGGAGGCCGATGCCCAACCGACGAAAAGCAGCGTGCAAAAAGCCGCTATACATCGTTTATATTTCATAGAAGGTGTATTTTATGCAATTACCTTAACTCTCTTACTATTACAACACCGAAATTATTACTTTTGTGCCGGTTTTTTTGTTAAAACCGTTTTAAAGTGGACTTCAGAAAAGTTAAAGGAAATCAGCGCTTTGAGCGCTTTTTTCTTTTGGACGTCCCCGGTGTTTAGACGTCACGTTTAGGACTCGGTTTAAGAACTAAAGAATTATTCTGAGCCTATCGGTAAGTTACTAAATTGCGAGGACGAATTCTACTGTATTAGACAACCCAGGTACCAGAAAGGTTATAAATGAATCATCATGGAACTTTAAAGGCAATAAATGCCTTTTCCCATAGCCCTTATTGGGTACCCTATTCAATATGTTTGAACTGTTAAACTATGGCCAAGGCAATTACTTCCAGATCTGAAGATTATTCCCAGTGGTACATCGACATCGTTAAGAAAGCTGGACTTGCTGACCATTCTGCCGTACGCGGTTGTATGGTGATTAAGCCCCATGGCTTCGCCATTTGGGAGAATATGCGCGATCAGCTCGATCGCATGTTCAAAGAAACCGGACACGTTAACGCTTACTTCCCACTTTTTATCCCTAAGAGCTTTCTTTCAAAAGAGGCAGAGCACGTCGATGGATTCGCAAAAGAATGTGCTGTAGTTACGCACCACCGATTGATGAATGACCCGAATGGAAATGGAGTGGTTGTAGATCCCGAAGCTCGCCTAAAGGAAGAGCTTATTGTTCGACCTACTTCAGAAACGATCATTTGGAGTACATATAAGGACTGGATCAGTTCTTATCGGGATCTACCTCTCTTGGTCAATCAGTGGGCCAATGTGGTGCGCTGGGAGATGCGGACACGCATGTTTCTCCGCACCGCAGAGTTCTTATGGCAAGAAGGACATACGGCTCATGCCACCCGCCTGGAGGCCGAAGAAGAGGCCCTGCGGATGCAAGAAGTGTATGCTACTTTCGCTGAAGAGTATATGGCCATGCCGGTTATTCGGGGGGCGAAAACGGCCAATGAGCGATTCGCGGGGGCTGAAAACACCCTGACCATCGAAGCACTAATGCAAGATGGTAAAGCTCTCCAAGCAGGTACTTCACACTTTTTAGGACAGAACTTCGCCAAAGCTTTTGACGTTAAGTTCTCCAATGAGAAAAACCAGGAAGAATACGTTTGGGCGACCTCTTGGGGAGTATCTACTCGCCTGGTCGGTGGATTGATTATGACCCACTCGGATGACGATGGCTTGGTGTTACCTCCAAAGCTTGCGCCTCTCCAAGTAGTAATCGTGCCCATTCCAAAACCAAATCCTGAAGTTTCGGAAGCCGCCGAAAAGATCATGAACGAATTGAAGGCGGCCGGTATTTCTGTAAAATATGACCGGGATGAACGCAAACGGCCAGGTTTCAAATTCGCAGAATACGAGATGCAAGGAACACCCGTGCGGATCGGTATCGGTAAGCGTGATTTGGAGAAAGGTGTCGTAGAGGTGGCTCGCCGGGATACTAAAGTCAAGGAATCTGTGCCAATGGAAGGTGCTGCTCGTTTTGTGCAGGACTTATTGGTAGATATCCAGAATGGACTTTTCCAAAAAGCTCTAAGCTACCGAGATGAACACACTACGAGTGCCGATGATTTTGATACGTTTAAAGAGGTATTAGAAAATAAAGGCGGCTTTGTAGAAGCACACTGGGATGGCACGACCGAAACGGAGCTCAAGATCAAAGAATTGACCAAAGCCACTATTCGCTGTATTCCCAACGATAATCCTTCGGAAGGAGGTACTTGCATTCTGACCGGTAAGCCTTCCAAAGAACGCGTCTTGTTTGCTAAAGCTTATTAACCGCTGAGGTAAGTAAATAGATAATACGAAAAGGCTGCCCCGAGGATTCGGAGCAGCTTTTTTATTCCTAGTGGAAAAAAATAGCTTCCTATCTTGTCTAATGGGTAAAGCAATCAATAACATTTGCAACCAAGCGATCTTGAATTAATACAGGCGAGCCGAGAAGGAGACCAAAATGCGTTTCGTCAGCTCGTAGTTCGACACGAACCAATCGTGCGTTCTACTGTATTAGGTATGCTGGGAAATGCGCCGGAAACGGAGGAAGTGGCGCAAGATGTCTTTGTCCGTTTTTATAGAAGTATGGATCAATTTCAGGGCAATGCAAAATTGGGCACCTACCTGACCCGGATTGCGATTAACTTGTCTTTGAACGCCATCAAAGCTCGTCAGCGCCGCCAAAATAGATTTGCTCCCTGGAAAGACTCGGTTCAAGAACCCATGGGGAATGATCATGGGAAACAATTAGAATGGCGAGAATTATTGCAATGGGCGATGGGACAGCTTGTGGAAGATCAACGAACGGTGGCAGTCCTTCGGCTAGTCGACGGCTATCCTCTAAAAGAGATTGCACAAATTTTAGACATACCGATAGGGACGGTGGCCTCTCGTTTACAGCGAGCCCAGGATAAACTAAGAGCCTTACTGGCTCCCTATCGTATCGAAAATAAATTATGATGAAGATCAAGGAAGAATGGTTGTGGGAGTCGCTGGATGGGACCTTGTCAGAGGATCAAGAGGTATTGTTGCGCAAGGCTCTTTCCACGGATGCTGATTTAAAAGAACGGTATCTCCATCTCAAGCAATTACATGCGGATATGGCCATCTTGAAAGCAAATCCGTCCCACGCCTTTGTCGATGCAGTCATGCAAAAAGTGGGAGCGAAGCCTACTACGCGGCAGCTAGTTCTGCGCTGGTACCCCAGAGTTGCCGCTGCTTGTGTCTTGCTGTTTGTTATTTTGTTTAGTGTGCTTTGGGGGGCAGATAGCTGGGAAGTTCCCGCAGGAATGGTCGGGATATCCGATAGCTTAAGCCCCGAGGACGCACTGGAAATTTGGGCTGATTAATGCGTACGAATATGAAAAATGGAACTCTAGTACTGGCTTTAGTTTCTCTTGTAATGCTCGGTTTTGCCGCCGGTTATGGAACCCACCTTCTATTGACCAAAAAGCACATTGAACAGGTGGCTCGCCTGGCAACGGGAGGAGGCTTCACGGCACGAATGATTCACTTGTTGGAACCTACGGATGCGCAGGAACAGAAAATTTTACCCATTCTGGCACAACACGAAAAAATGGTCGACAGCCTTTCCACGAGCTACCACGAAGTTCGAAGATCGGCCATAGATGAACTTCGCAATGATTTAGAATTAATCCTTACAACAGAGCAGAAAGAGCGCTTGGCTAATCACTTCAAACGAGTGAAAAAACGGTTTCGGGAACATCCGGTACACCGGAAAAAACGGATGGAAAAACGCCGGCAAAAATCAGAATCACGGAAGTAGATATTGTCCCAAGTCAAATAACTTAAAGATGGCCAGTAAAACCACTACAACAAGCAAACGGTGAGCCCAGACATTAGCTTTTGGATGGTTAGCCGCAAAATTAGCTGTCACATAAGCCCCCGACATTTGGCCCAGTGCCAAGATACCCCCGACTTTCCAATCGACGAGACCCTGCCAATGGAAAATAGCTAAAACAACAATCGTGTAAGCCCCAATTACAAAGACTTTGACGGCATTGCTATCTACCAAGCTGTACCGTACTCCCAGTACCATAATAGCGAGGAAGAATACCCCCATTCCCATCTGAATGAATCCGCCGTAAAATCCTAGGGCTAAAAAAAGAGGAATTAAAAGCCAGCGGTTTTTTACAAATTGATGGTCGGATGGTTGTAACCACCGCTTAGGGCGGAATAGTATGACAATAAGCATGAAAATCATCAGGTACCGAAAAACTTGAATAAATTGATCGTTACTGACCCAGATCGCTACAAAAACACCAAATAGAGCCCCAATAACCATGGGGATTATGATAAAAAGATCCCGGCGGACCTGAAGGGTGCCATTGCGATAAAAAGCCCAAGAACCAATCCAACTTTGCAAGAGTACACCGACTCGGTTTGTACCATTAGCCATATTACCGGGTAAACCGATAACTTCGGTTAGAATAGTAAGGGTAATAGCCGACCCATTACCCGCTAATGTATTGATGATGCCGGCAACAAAACCTCCAATAATAGCAATGAGAACCTCGGTTAAACTCATTAGTTAATCAGCAATGCTTTGACATAACTCAACCAGTACCCCGTTGGCTGACTTAGGATGAATAAAACAAACCAGCTTATTATCGGCACCTCGTTTGGGAGCCTCATTCAGTAACCGAAACCCTTTTTCCTTCAGTTCATTCATCGACTGGTGAATGTCTTGCACCTCGAAAGCGATATGATGAATACCTTCTCCTCTTTTATCTAAGTATTTGGCGATAGCACTGTCCGAACTAGTAGCCTCAAGAAGCTCAATTTTAGATTCACCGGTTTTGAAAAAGGAGGTTTTGACAGCCTCGGAGGCTACTTCTTCTTCCTTGTAGGGCGCTACCCCTAATAGTTGCTCAAATAGTGCATTGCTTTCGGCCAAGTTGCGTACTGCAATCCCAATATGTTCTAGTCTTTGGATCATTTACCTATTTTTAAGAGGTAAAAATACTTTTTCTGGTCAATCATTCCCTGCTTCTACCTTATATGCAGCAAGTAATCCGACGATTTTGGGTCCTTTACATCGTACTAGTCATTGTCGGTACTTTCTCAGAACTATTGGGCCAAGATCCTACCTTCTGGACGATTGGCTCTGAGGATGGTCTTCCTTCGCAAACCATTTATAAAATCTTGCAGGACCAAAAGGGGTTCATTTGGCTAGCTACCGAAGGAGGCCTTTGCCGCTTCGATGGGCAGGCCTTTGAGTTGTTTGATCATCCAGACTTAATCACCAATGAAATTCTAACGATCAAAAAAGGATCGGAAGGTCGACTCTGGTTCTTGAATTTAAGTGCACAGATTGGCTTCGTACAGAACGATAGTATGCACTTGTTGGATTTGGATAGGGTACTTGAGCCTGGAGATCGAATTGTAGATTTCTTTAGTTTCGATAACCATCTTTGGATCTTTTCGGTTCAAGCGGCTTCAGGCTATATTATTAGGCTTGACATAGAATCGGATGGTACCTTCCAGGGGCCTTCTCTACAAGAAAAAGTACAAACCTT
>JBCDIO010000316.1:0-5212 GCA_038748815.1 Bacteroidota bacterium | reverse complement strand
GGTAAGTCGACGGAAAATACCGGCTACGCGGAGCATTTCTACATTACGGCCGGCGATCTCTGTATAATAGGTATGGGCCTTGGCAAATGGTGCCATCTTCTTGTACAAGGATCGGAAGGTCGGTACAATGGTCGCATACTCCTCTTTCCACTCGGGCTTCTGTGAAGCTCGCCGCATAAACTCGAGGTCATAGTCTAATTTCTTATCAAAGGCTCCGGTGGAGGTTAGTCCCTGGATTTCTCCAATCCACTTTTTCCAACCGTTGGCGATACTGGCAAATTTGGAGGCGTATTTGATCTTAATTTCTGGATCCGCTCGCATTTCTGCATCCATAATGTCCAATGCCTTTTCCCGCACTGCAATTCTAGCCGGATCGACGATCTCAACGGTTTGCTTGATGGCCATTGCGGGTAAGTATTCATTGGTCCGCCCTGGAAAGCCAAAGACCATGGTGAAGTCATCTTCCTCGATGCCGTCCAACGAGATTGGTAGGTAGTGTTTAGGGACAAACGGTACGTTTGACGGAGAATAATCGGCTGGAAGATTGTCGGGGCTCGCGTAAATTCGGAATAGCGAAAAGTCTCCGGTGTGGCGTGGCCACTCCCAATTATCGGTATCGGCGCCGAATTTTCCAATGGAAGACGGAGGTGCTCCCACCAAGCGCACATCCCGGTAGGTAACGGTTACAAACATGAAGTATTGGTTACCGTGGAAGAATGGTCGTATCAGAATGTCCTCGTATTCTTCTACGAGGGTTGCTTGCTTCAATTCATCGATATTCTGGTCGATGGCGGACTGGCGCTGAGACTCATTGAGCGTATCGGCCAAGTTGCCCAAAATCTGCTCGGTCACTTCTTCAATACGCACCACAAACGTAGCTGTCAGGCCATCGTTGGGAATTTCTTCCTCGCGATTCATCGCCCAAAATCCATCGTCGAGATAGTTGTTTTCCAGAGTAGTATGGCTTTGGATAGCCGAGAAACCACAGTGGTGGTTGGTTAGCAGTAGGCCATTTGAGCTGATGATTTCTCCGGTACAGAAGCCACCAAAGCTTACAATGGCGTCTTTGAGACTTCCTTTATTTACCGAATAAATATCTTCTGCGCTGAGTTTCATACCCATCGCTTGCATTTCCGCCTCGTTGAGATTTTTCAAGAATAGAGGTAGCCACATCCCTTCACCCGCTTGGAGAGGGAGGATGGAGGAGATAAAAAGCAGCAGTGCAATGAGAAATCCACCGAACTTTTTCATAGACATAGGTCGCAGGTATTAGTTAGGAAAGGTTGTCAAATGATGATTTGACCAATTTTGGCCGAAAAATAAGAAATTCCCGAAGGACCTTCGTGTCGATTTACTGTTTATTGGATTGTCGGAATTATTCGATAGCAAAAATTAGCCGAACCGACGATTTTACCTTAAAATGGTGGTTTGGCGATACTTTAGCCGGAAATGTCGCTTTATCTTACAAGCGTTCTTAAGAGTATAATATTCTTATGTACATCCGATTACGATCGGTCATTCAGCTATTTAAACTAACCTTTTAGTATGAATCTATTTACCAGACTTTGTGCCATTGGCTTATTTGTAGCCATGTCATTCTCCATGCAAGCACAAGAGTTGGATCACATTCTAGGTGATCTGTTGATCCAACTTCGCCCTGATCAGAAAACAGAAAACGTAGCCAAAGATTTAGCCACCTTCGAAGGGGTCGCTACCGAGCTTGAATTCGTCAAGTTGATCTCTGCTCCCTTCGACATTTATGAGGTACATTTTAACTATGCGAATGTGGACGAAAACCGCTTCTTAGCTCACGTACGTGACCAAGATGCTGTTTTGGTAGCACAGTTCAATCACCTAATTACCGAACGGATTATTCCGGATGACCCTCAGTTTGGTAGCCAATGGCACTGGCTAAACCCCGGTGGGGCTGGAGCCGATGCTGATGCCGATATTGATGCTGATGAAGCCTGGGATTTAACCACGGGAGGTTTCACGGCAAACGGAGACCGAATCGTAGTTTGTGTGATCGAGGGTGGTGGTTCCAACATGAATCACCCTGACCTTACCGATAACCGTTGGGTCAACCAATTCGAAATTCCAAACAACGGAATGGATGATGATAGCAACGGCTATATAGATGATTACGAAGGATGGAATCCTGTACAGGATAATGATAATATTCCTAGTGGAAATCACGGTACGGCCGTATCTGGTATGATCGGTGCAACCGGTAACAACGGTGTCGGTGTAACGGGTATTAACTGGGACATCGAGATTATGCAGGTGACCGTTGGTGGTCTTTCTGAATCCAATGTAGTGGAAGCCTACACGTACCCGTACGTGATGCGTGATTTGTATAACCAGACGGGAGGAGAAGAGGGTGCCTTTGTAGTAGCCACGAACGCCTCTTGGGGAATTGATGGGGGAAATCCAGCAGGAGCTCCAATATGGTGTAACTTCTACGACGATTTAGGAAGCATTGGTATCCTGAATTGTGGTGCTACGGCCAATAACAATGTCAATATCGATGTGGTAGGTGACTTGCCAACGGCTTGTCCAAGCCCGTTCATGGTGGCTGTAACGGCTACTAATGATAATGATGTACGTACCTTCTCTGGCTACGGAATTGAGCAAATTGATGTAGGAGCACCCGGTGAGGATGTATTCTTGCCTTCCGGTAGTGCGGGATATAGCGGTACTTCTGGTACTTCTTTTGCTTCACCATGTACAGCCGGGGTTATCGCTTTGATGTACTCTGCGCCTTGTTCTGACTTAGCTGACTTAGCCCTGAGTAACCCAGAAACGGCGGCTATCCAAGTACGGGAAGCCCTTTACCAAGGGGTAGATCCAATTCCGAACTTGGCAGACGAAGTAAAATACGGGGGTCGGATCAATGCTTTTACCTCCTTGAATTTGGTATTAGCAAGCTGTGGAGGATGTTTCTTGCCTTCGGGCGTATCCGTATCAGATATTGAAGATAACTCAGCCGTAGCTAACTGGAACTCTTCGGATTCAACAGCTTTTGATATTCAGTGGAAAGAAGTAGGAACCAATGACTGGATGACTGCGGAAGATGTAACGGCTCCTTTCACCATGGACGGACTAAACGCCTGTTCTCGCTACGAAGTCGTTTTGACTTCTGTTTGCTTGAATGATCCGGATAATCCACAAACGGCACTTTCTGACTTCACTACCGGCTGTACCTGTGATCAGCCTGCAAACCTGGATTCATTGAGTGTTGGTATCACAACGGGTGAATTTACTTGGGAGCCAGCGGTGAATGCTAGTTTCTATATTGTTCGCTACCGCCAACTTACGGAGACCGAATGGACCTTAGCCGAGGTGACCGATAACTCTTACTTCTCCGATAGTTTGGAAGCTTGTACCAACTACCGTTTACAAGTAAGATCTGATTGTGAATTGACCGAGAGTGGGTTCTCTACACAGTTCGATTTCAAAACGGATTGTGAGGAAACTAGCAATACCAACGATCTGCTGGCAGAATCTTCTTGGAGCATTTATCCAACTCTAGTAACCAACGAAGTAACGGTTGAGAACCGGGGTGGCTTACTAGATGCGTGGACCGTTCAAATTATGGATGTGACGGGCCGTGTACTCGAGCAATCGAATCATCAAACCGGATATAGCTGGCAATCAGATCAGTTTAATCAGTGGCCAAGTGGTGTGTACTTCTTGCGTGTACAGCAAGGAAATCGCTACTTGACCCAACGTTTGGTTAAGCAGTAAGGCTAACTACCTACCGATATAGAGTTAGATACTCGAAGAAAAGCTCTACATCATTTTCCTGCGGAATCCGTTCCAATGGATAATGGAGTAGGGCTTTTTTCTTTGGTAGAATGCCAAAGAGATCAAACATTGGTATCGAGTCGAGGGTTGCTTGTACAGAGCTTGTTGGATACTTAGGCCAATTTTTTGGGCTGTAGTGGCGTTTTAGAAGCTCCCTTTGCCATTAGACTACTTCATAAATGTTTTAAGCCTTCCTTAAATGGCGTTGGTGCCCCTCGTAGTAGGGGTGCCTCGCCGGAAGGAGCCTTTCTGCTCGATTTTGGACGTACTAATTATCGATTTTTGCATCTTTTTTCGGGGTTCGGGGTATATATAATATTCGAACCAAATGAAAAATACTATGCGCCATTCCTCCGCACTTCCGTTCATTTTACTGCTAGCTTCCACGGTTTTTTTAGATGGTTTGGCTTATGGACAAAGTCAGTTGGGACGCCCAAAGTTTAGGGTCTCCTCCGGTCAAACCCTTTTTACCGATTTTTCACAAAATGTGTTGGATCTAGAGCCCTATGAGAAAAGGAGCCAAGAACAGCTGGGAGAACAACTCATTGACGTGATTGAACAGGGTAATTATCGGTTGAAAATCAGTGAAGAAGGGGTCGATACTCTAGGGTATTGGGTGGAAGAATGGCGAATTAACGGACTAGATACGCAGTATCGTCAATCTCCGATTGAACTTCGTAAAACAAGCTCTTTTGCCCTGCGAGGGGACGTCCATTTTGACGAAGACCGAGTTACCTTTATCCTTTCGGATAAACAAACGAGTCCTGGCTATTTCAAAACCTATGGGTCTTCTACAAAAATTAATGCGGACGATGAGAACCTTTACTTTAAGAAAGAGCCCGGTGAAAATTTCAGTGTAGAGTCGACGATGGGTGCTTTCAGTTTGCTAACTATGCCCATAAAAATTCGGGCGACTGGCTCGGCGGATTCCCTTGCCAGTACGACCGAAATTGGATTTAATAACCTGTTGGTTTTCGTTGGTGTCGGAAACGGTTGGCATCAATACGAGCAAGGACGGATGCGGAATGCGATTTTTAATTTTGGCCTGTTTTTGGGGCCTACCCGAGTGCGTTTGACGCCAGGTAATACTGATAATGCCATTACAGAAGAAATTGATCGATTTGGTTGGAGCCTGGGCGGTGCCTTTTTGACAAACGTGCGTAGGTTCCAATTTGGGCTCAGTGTGGGAGCCGACTTTTTGGCCGGTAGTCCTACCTACGATTGGGCCCACGATGGAGAAATTTTCTTTGGATTTACTCTAGGGTATAGTTTCAATCGGCAGTTTTTTGATTAGTTGGATTTTTGCCGGGCTTGTATCTTCAAAGCGAAATGGTTTGAGTTATTCTCGCTAGCTTTTGCAGGTGCCTATCGGGCTGACCCCGAGTATTTGGGTGCCGAAACTAGG
>JBCDIO010000315.1:0-5219 GCA_038748815.1 Bacteroidota bacterium | reverse complement strand
GCCATTCTTCAAAATTATTAGGAGAATACATTCCAGGGCTGGGTAATGCTTTTAGCGATTTTCAGGAGAATGCCCAATTTAGGGCTGCGCTCATGAATATGGCAGTGCGCGGAAAGTATAAAAAAGGTGGTCCAGAATACGAGAGTTTTGACGAATTTGGCCGCTTTTACAAAGCCATTGCGCCCAAAATCATTACTCCAAACCCGGGGGTGAATCCGGCCTTTCGCTTAGAAGAAGCGTGCATCCAGTACCGGGAAGAAGACGATCTGCGGTTTCGGAAAGATCCCCAGTTTGAAACCATGAAGTACACCTTGGCTTCGGATGTCCCTCCTCTTTGGAATATCAAGAAGAAGAATGCCTTGTACTACAATGCGATGGGGCGTGGCGACTACGCTAAACTCTTGATGCAGGCCTCCGTTTTGGGGATTGAAGATAGTACCGCCGCCCGGCAGATTTTACAAGAATTCAGGCACGTGGTGGCCTGGGCGGCTTCCATCGAGCCCCCGGTATACCCGGGAGAAATCGATCAAGCCCTCGCGGCGGAAGGTGCCCTCGTCTTTGAGGAATATTGCCAGAAATGCCACGGTACCTACGGCGCCGAAGAAACCTATCCCAATAAGTTAGTTTCGCTGGAGGTAGTAAAAACCGATCCTTATTACGCCCAGTACTTTACCCAATCTTCGGGCTTAGCTGGTTGGTATAACCAGAGCTGGTTTGGAACTGCCCAACCCGCATCGAGCTTGGAACCCAGCGATGGCTATATTGCGCCTCCTTTAGATGGCGTCTGGGCAACGGCACCCTATTTGCATAATGGGTCGGTACCCACTATAGAGGCTCTACTGGATAGTAAAAAGCGACCAGCCTTCTGGAAGAAAGCCGGGGGAAGTCAGGCCTACGATCTGGAACAACTCGGTTGGAAGTATGAATCTTTTTCCAAAGACAAAGGGAAAACGGTTTATGATACGACCCTCCCGGGCTATGGCAACCAAGGACACTACTTTGGCGACATTCTGGAAAACGCCGAGCGAAAAGCGGTTATAGAATATTTAAAGACGCTGTAAATCAGTCATTTATCTAAATGCAGTATTTCGTTACCGTCTACCCCCGAGGTCTCGGGGTCGTAGACGGTCCTCCAAGGGGCGGATAAATAGCAAGATCGCGCATTTTACTCGCAAAAGGTTCCATTTAGGAAGGGTACCCTTTTTTAAAGCACGTAAGATTCCAATCTGCTTATTACTTTGTAACCTAAATTTCTAAACCTTTTGACGGGTTCTTTTTGTCCAAATCATCGTTACGTACTCGCCTTCGTAGCTATGGCTACGAGCCCTGCGCGCCTTGATCTAAACAAAAATTGCCTCCGTCAAAATATGCATTTATCTAAGGGACAAAGTACTTATGCCTACAATAGTAAAGCCTTAGATGCTTTTTGAGAATATCATACAATGACACAAGGAATCGGTAAGGAGCGGTAAATCATCAAAGCTTTCCTAGACATTGCCGTTCTTTGCTGATCACTAAGTGAGGGTAGCATGAAAAAGCACACTAAAATCATTCTTAGCCTGGCAATTATTTACTCCATGGGCTTGGCTTGTAGTCAGCCAGAGTCAGAATGTATCACACCCACCGAACTCGGCATCAAACCAATCAATCCAAACGGAGATAGCGAACTCGCCTTGTTGATGCGGGCCATGTTTGCGGAAGCCCAAACGATCCGGCAGGATATCGAGACGGGAAAGCCGGTTCAAACCAGGCTATGCTACGAACAATTGCTCACCGCTACCCCCACCCAGGCCCATCAGGTCAAGTCTACTGCTTATCAGACTTATGCCAGAACCTACCTGCAAACCATCGAACATTTAAACGCCGCTGACCCCGCTCATCAGCTAGCGCTATATCAGCGGCTGGTTGGCAACTGTATGGCTTGCCACCAGTCTATGTGCCCAGGACCGATTGCCAAGATTAAGAAGTTGCTATAAACGGATTCGGTGATTCGCCGAGCTCCTGATTTGCATCGTTTAAGCTAGCCTCCCCCATTCGTGGGCCAACCAATCTTTATTTGCCAGTGGTTTTGTTTGCTCGATGAGCACTGCTAGTTCCTTTCTTTTAACTTCGTATTGGCGAGAAGCCTTAGGGCTTTGTTTTAATTTGAACAAGCGTTTGGTCAAGCGTAGAAAAGCTTGGTTGGAGGTCCGGTGATATTCCGACAATTTGCGGTGCCGCGCCAGATACTTACGAAAAGCCTCCGTCAGCGAATAGAAGGCCTCTCCCTCTCCCAGTTCAAAATAGCTCTTTAGTTGAATCGTTTTGGCACCGAGTTGGTAGAAATTATCGGTAAACTCTACCCCGTGTAACTGCTGCAGGGCCGACTGATAATCCTGCACCGCGTAATGGTAGGATGCCAGGTTATACCGCACGGCATTCTCTTTACTATCCGGTGGAAGATAGATTTGGTACTCCCGAATGAAGGATTGGGTCCAGGCGAAGGATTCCGTGCGGATTCCAGCGGTGACGATATTGCGGAACATCCAGATCGACAGATGGCCTTCTTGCCAGAGTAATCCCTGGGGGAGCAACTTTTGGTATAGTTCCAGAATCTCTTGGTAGTAAGCACTGTGTCCGTAATTAATCCGCTGGATACAATGATTCAAAGCGTAGCCGTACAGTTCATTACGCTCTGAGTCAGGAAACATCTTTTCGTAGGCTAACAGGTATTCTTTAAACTGTTGGTAGTGCGGGGTTTCGTCTGGGTTTTGGAGTAGGGTCAGAATGCGGCGATAGATCTCGATTGCCGGAATACCTTGCAGATGTGGCGCGCGTCGGAGGGCCGTTTCTAATTCCGTTTGTAAGGAGAATTGGTAGTTGGTCTGCAACAACTTGTTCCGATTAAGCATGGCACAGGCCAGTCGGTATTTCTGAATAAAAAATGCTTGATCCAGGTGATCGTTCTGAAGTTGTAGGCTGGGGTCGGTATTGCGTTGGGACTGCCGCAGAAAGAAGCGATCTTTTTGGGCTTGTAGTTTGGTTTGTTGGTGGTGGTAACCATCGCTGCGGGTAGAGACCTCCTGCATCAATCGCTCCCAACGGTCAATTTGCTTGGCGAGCATGGGTAGTTGATTCCGCTCTTGAAAGGTTTCACTGATCCACTGCTGACGTTGAGCCGGATTGGCTCTCAATTTTTGGTAGGCCAGAAAGTCCAGATAATGATACCAAAGGTCGGAAAGGAGGTTATTGATGGGTAGGCGGGAATACTTTTTGGCCCCGTATAAGGCGCAGAATGCTTCCTCGCGGGTACAGGCTGGGTTCGTAAATTGAGGGGCGAAGGGCTTTAGAAAAGCCCAGAGTTCGCGGATCTTTGGACTAGTAATATGGGCTGGAGAAGCAATCCAATCGGAGAAATCGCTCATTTCTTGGCTAGAAATACTCCGTAGCGCATCCGTTAATTGAGATTTCATTCTATCAAAAAATTCAAAATAAATTGATTTACAGCAAAATACAATATAATTATACTATTATCATTCTATCAATTTACAAAAATGTACTTTTTTCTAGCAGGGGCCTAACCTAGATTTGTACCATGCGAAGTTCATATTCCCTGATCAAACCCTTTAACGCCATGCGTATTTCGACTTTACATGCTGTGTTACTTTGGATCTGCCTAGCTTTTGGCCCCATTACTGGTTTTGCACTTACCGTTGATATTTCGGTCGGTAACCCCTTATGCCCCGGGCAAACCAATGGAGAATTAATCATTACCGTTTCGGGCGGGGAAATCCCCTACGAAGTACAGTTAGATGGAATCATTGTGGGCTTGATCGATGTAGAGGGTGGAATCCTCCCCCTAGGTAATTTGGGGGCGGGCAGCTATACCATAACCGTAACG
Organism: Bacteroidota bacterium; assembly: GCA_038748815.1. Classification (GTDB taxonomy): domain Bacteria; phylum Bacteroidota; class Bacteroidia; order Chitinophagales; family Saprospiraceae; genus JBCDIO01. The sequence goes on along the minus strand of JBCDIO010000315.1, from coordinate 1,339 downwards.
GACAATGTGGGTACCGTCAGCGATTCCCCGGTCACCTTAGCGGAGCCGGCGCCCATGGATATACTGGTGAGTAATGTGGTTTGCTACGACGCCCCGAACAATCAATTGGGGGCTATTGACATCATTGTTACCGGGGGAAGTCCACCGTATGAGTTTTTGTGGAATGATCCATTGATGTGCATAACCCAGAATATTAATGAGTTGGGGCCTAATCAGGAATACTCCGTCACCGTAACCGATGCCAATAACTGTACGGTGGTAAAAGAGGGTATTACGGTAGCCCCGCTTCTGACGGATTATAGTAACCTAGGCTTTTCCGGTAACCCTATTATAATAGAAGTAACAGACATTAATGGACAAGTAAATCCAAGTTTCTCGGACGGTATTTTACTAGCCGGAGTAGATACTATTTTCGGACACGGTAATGCTAATTTCAATTTCCCAATCGCCCAAGTGGAAACCGGGGAACAAACCTGTGTACCGATTTTGGTGTATGACTTTCAAGATATTATTTCGACGACATTTAGCATTAATTTCGATCATAACGTTTTACAATTTACAGGATCGCAAGCATACGGGCTTCCTGATTTAGGCGCCGGAAACATTGGCAATCCGTCTTTGGGGAATATCACTCTTTCTTGGGTAACGGACGATATGGTAAATGGAACTTCCGTTCCCGATAGCACCGTTATCGTAGAATTCTGTTTCCAAATGCTGGGCACCACGGAGTCCATCGATTTACAGGCCGATAGTCCAACTTGCGCAGGAGATCCGCTGGTCGTTTCCGGTAACATTCTAACCGATATCTGGACTTATACCGACCCCGCTGGATCAGATTTTACGGATTCGCTGCTCGATTATCCCATTTCTACCCTGGACAACTATGGCATCTACACTTTGGTATTAGAAAATGACTATGGTTGTACTGCCGCTGATCATGTTTTTGTAGAAATCATTGATCATATCCTTACGGTCTCCGACGACTTTATCCAGTGCGCGGGGCAAATTGATTCCTTGTCGGTTACGCCCTTTTACGGAAACGACTTTGAATTTAACTGGACGCCGGCCATCGGTTTGAGTGATCCTAACATACCAAACCCCTTGGTTAGTGTAAATGCCACGACCAACTATTACATTGAGGTATTTTCCCCGCAGACGGGTTGTTTGAGCATTGATAGTGTCACGGTCTTTTACGAAGATGAACCGCTACCGGTTATCAATATGGTGGACCCTCCAGTTACCTGTGCCGGATCCGATGTTTTCATTCCATGCCCGGTCAGTGGACCTCCGGGTACGACCTTCACCTGGTTTGGCCCCGGCAATTACAGCAATACCACTT
>JBCDIO010000314.1:0-5220 GCA_038748815.1 Bacteroidota bacterium | reverse complement strand
CACAATGAATAGTAGATACAAAACATAAAAAACTACATTAGACCAATTCAAGAACCCACCTAACCATGCATTTGAGTCTATATTTGGCGATAAAGCGTAGCCGGTTAATATTAAAAACAAGAAACTAAAAATAATAACATTCAACAGTAGTGTCCGGTTATAAGTCAAAGATTTCCAATTGGTTATGATTAGGGGGTGTTTGATTTCTGGTATTGATTTTCATAAATAGCTGATTCACAGGGGTTTTGTCAAAAGCCGAGACACTTATTATTTGTAATATTTCACTCAAAGAGTGTTGGAAATTGAATTTATATTTCCAAATAGCGACTAGCACAAAGGTGCAGACCGCAATCCAGATTTGAGTTTTGACCGCATTGGGACTTTCGCCCCAGAACCTTTTGATGCGTAGATGTTGCTTGACCCACTTGAAGAAAATCTCCACTTTCCATCGATTGACATACAGGATGACAATCTGCATGGCCGGAGCCTCAAAGTGGTTGGTCAGATATACATATCTTTGTTGATGTTCTTGATCAAAGTACTTCACACGCCTCAAATACTCTGGATAATTCTTAGAGGCGTAGTATCCTGTTAAGCGGATGGTTTGATCGCATTTTAAACCGGTTGTCGTTTTATCTACTTTTCTAGAATACACCCGAGTAAAAGCCAGATTATCTTTTGCTCGAATGACGAAATAGGCACCCGCTTGGTGAATTTGGTACAAACGAGTCCAATCGACATACCCGCGATCCATGACATAAAAAGCCTCTGATTCAAACTCAATAATATCGAGCACATTGACATCATGCATACTGCCTTCACTGATGTGGATAAAGCAAGGAATCTCGCACTTTACATCCAGTAAGGTATGCAGTTTGACAGCTGCTTTATGCTTTCGGAATTTCGCCCACCAAAAGACTTCTAAGCACAGTTCAATGGTTGTAGAATCCAAGGCATAGATCACGTTATCCAATTCGATGTTCAGTAGCTCATCTTTTTGACAAATTTGGCGTGCTTGCTTGATGAGCACTTGTGCAAAATCAGCATAAATACGCCAATCCCGTTTTTCGTTGGCATCTGCTAAGGTTGATTTCTTGACTCCATTGGTTAAGCCTAAATGATAGAGTTTCTTTTCATGGGCTTGTAAGCAGACGACCGTATCACGGAGGCTAGCTCTATTCGTGAGTTGACCGAAACTCATACAGAGAAACTGATGCCAGCAAGTGAAATTACGGACGCGGTAGTTGCCTGCGTATTTGTCAACATACTTGGTAAACTCCTTATGCTTGATCAGACTCATTAATTGAGCAAAGACATATTTACCTTGATTCATTGGCTCCCACTTTTGAGGGCCAAGTTGGGACTTCCTGAATTCTGATTCAAATCGTTTCCAAGGAAAACCCGCATAACTCATTGATAAACAATGAACTTATGAAGGTCCTCGATTTTTTAACCGGACACTACTGCTCTCGATACAAATTAGACAAATGGTATTACAAAGGTCACCTCGAAATCATCGAGGTGACCTTCTTTATAAAAGAGAAGCACGGTTGCTGCCTGTCCTTTTTAGAGCGGGGGCTACCTTAGCATCTTTGAGCAACGGCCAGCAAACTTACTGGTTTTCTTTGGTTACCTCGAGGCTTCTTAATAGTCCTGGAAGAGATATATTTCCATACAAATCTAATGCTTGCAGGTAAGGATCGTTGCTTAGATTATAGTCTGGTATTTGATCAAAAATCACTCCCGCTTGCTGTAGGTACTGCTCAGCTTGCTGCCCTTGGCCGCTGTTCAGGGTAAAAACGCCTTCCATAACTAAAGCTTGGGCTTTTGCCAAAGCCTCCGCAGCAGGTGTGGTTGCCCTTTCGGCTTCTGCTGCTCGCTCCGCCGCAATAGCGGGTAGTGGTGCAAAATAGCCTAGAGGTAATAATAGAATAGCTGCTTTAGTTGCTGAACTCCAACTAGGGTTATTCATCTCCATAATTTCCTTCCAGGCCGTAAATTGCTGACGTCGTTTACCCTGGTCGGCCAAATCGGTTTTGTCGAACTGTACCGTGCTTAGTTTGGGCTTACCCATTTGGTAATAAACGTGGCCAAGCATCGCTTGCAGATTGGGATCGGCCTGATATTGCAACGTTTCTACTAGATCACGCTCCAAGTTTTGCAGGTCTTTTGCGTTCGATTGAAAGCCAGTGCGGCATAATCCATCCCAGCGGACATAGGCTCTTTCTTTGTAGGCTTGGGGGCGATCGTTGATCTCAATGGCTTCGTTGACCGTTTTTTCGGCTAGTTCCAGTTTGCCCTGCTGGCGAAAGGCTTTGGTACCGGCCAGTAAGGCATTGAAGTAAGTGACTAGCTTTTGCTTATCGTCACTTTCCCGGATCTCTTCTGATATTTTTTTGAATCCGAACAAGTAATATGCTTCCGAGATAGACGGCTCATCGATCCGGTGTAAAAACTCACCACCGATCAGGTACGATTCGGCAGGGGTAGGAGAGCGACTGATTAATTCCTCGAAAGCCTTTAGGCCAACCACCACCTTCTCGGTTGACGAAATAGTTTCAGCTGATAGATTATTTTCGGGGCCCAGGGCATTGGTCACCATATTTAGGTCTTGCATAATACTGCGGGTACTACTGGTATCCAGAATGCCATCTAGCATGGTGCCAAGTTCTACGGCTTCTTCTCCGAGTTGGGAAATGGTGGCCAGTGGTAAGGCCGGTAACTGTGCTTCCCCGGGTTCAGGAGCCCCAGATTGGTTCGTACATTGAATGCAAAGGAAGAGGAGGCTAAGGAGCCAGATACTATGTTGCTTCATGTGTATTCTTTTTTACCAGGGTGAAGGTCGATAAAATTATTAGAACGCTAGGGGTCGATTTTTATGGAAATCCATGAAATACTTTGTATCCTAAATGTCTAACCTTTTTGAAGGGGTCTTTTTGCCCAACTCGTCGTTACGTACTCGCCTTTGTAGCTACGGCTACGAGCCCTGCGCGCCTTGATCTGCACAAAAATCTTATTCATTTATTTAGGTTACAAAGTATTAAATTGAGTGCCTTAAAAGGCTGAATGACGGCCACTGAATGAAGAAGTCTATGAAGTCACTAATGGTTTATGTAGGAGTGTTGCTTTTGCTTTTTTCTTCTTGTACCGATCCTACTGAGGAAAAAGCGGAAGTACTGAGTGCTTTTATCACGGAGCAGGGAGTGTCCGGTTCGTTCATTCTTTTAAAAGGAGAAGAAGTGCTAGTAGCATCATCCCAAGGCTGGGCTGATCGGGAGGCTGGTCTTTCCTTTTCATCGGAAACGCCTAGTAATTTAGGACCTCTTTCGGAGGGAATAACTGGGGCCGTGATTGCCTTATTGGCAGAGGAGGGTAAACTGACACTATCGGACCCCCTACAGCAACATATCCCTTCTTTCCCCTACTCAGCGATTACTATTACCCATTTACTGGAACACCGGTCAGGAATCCCCGATTTTAAGCCCTATGCCATGCAGTATTGGGATACCACCAAGACCTATTCACCGGCTATGTTATTGGATCTCTTCGAAACCATGCAACCTCCCTTAGATTTTGCCCCGGGGTCTCAGCAAGTTATCAATCCAGTCAACTATATTATGCTGGCGGGGCTTCTGGATATTTACTCAAGCACGTTCATCAACGAGTATCTGCCTTACAAGTTATTTCAGCCTTTGCATATGGGGGATTCTCATGTGTACCATCAGTTGATATGGGACCGACCTCCAAAGGCCGCCCGGGGATACGGAGATCGACAACAGACTCGGATCTGGGAAGCGAGTTGGACCGATGGTTTATACGGACACGCAAATTTTTATAGTTCCACCCGAGATCTCCAGCGGTTCATATTGGCTATCGAAGCGAACCGAGGTTTACTAGAAGGGCATCTGGAGCGGTTACAAGCAAGTGTCGAAGGAGAAGATATGCGCTATGGCTTTTGGGCAAATGGGAAGTCCTACTGGCGGTTTGGAAAACACCATGGATACGCGGCGGGTATATACCGTAATCCCGATCAGGACCTGACCTGTATTTGGCTGTGCAATAATAATGGGATAGAACCAAATGAACTGGGTGGTCAGGTCCTGCAGATTATGGGGGAATCCTTATAAATTGATCGTTGCCATGATGAGTTGTTTAAAGGCTTCGCGATAATTAAAAGGATCGAAGTCGTCAGCCGCTTGGGCCCAAGCCATTACTTGATTATAAGTGGCAGAACCAGCGTATTCGCTGTCTCTTAATAGCATACCGTAGGCGGCCACTGCTGCCACAAAGCGGTGATTCTCCGATGCTTCTTCGAAAGAACTGACCGCGTAAGGAACGATGAGTTCCAAAGGTTCGCTATTATCAGCATCGGGGTCTTTGTAGCGGAAGTCAATGGTAAAGCTGGGTGCTCCTTCTTGAGCAGTGGAAGCTGGGATTAATTCGTAGAGGGCCGTTATATTTTGGTCGGCACCAATTTCACCAGCGTCTTCGGTATCGTCTAAGAAATCATCATTATCCAGCAGTCGGTTTTCGTACCCAATCAATCGATACGCTTGCACTTGGTTAGGATCGAAGTGTACTTGGACTTTGACGTCCTTCGCTACGGTAAGCAGCTTTTTGAACTCGTTCACAAAGACCTTTTCCGCTTGTGTTTCATTGTAGATGTATTCGTAGGTTCCATTCCCGTGATTGGCAATTTGCTCTAACTGATTGTCTTGGTAATTTCCGTTACCAACGCCTACCGTTGTCAGAAAAACTCCTTCGTCTCTTTTTTCCTCGATTAGGGCTACCAACTCGTCTTGATCGGTGATCCCGACATTGAAATCACCATCTGTTCCTAAAATGACGCGATTATTCCCGCCGGGAATGAAGTGTTGTTGGGCAATTTCGTAAGCGGTAATGATACCATCGGCTCCATTAGTACTTCCACCAGCTCCTAGTTTGTTAATAGATTTGATGATATCCTCCGCATCGCTTACATCCGTAGATTCTAAATGCACGCCAGAATTTCCAGCGTAGGTCACGATAGCAATCCGATCTCCCGGATTAAAGGACTCCACCATTTTCTTAAAACCGTGCTTCAGCAAACCGAGTCGGTCATCCCCATTCATGGATCCAGAAACATCAATGAGCAATACAATATTCGATCCTTTCCAATCGGATACCGGTATATCTCGCCCTTGGATGCCTACCCGCATGAGCAGATTTTCGGGGGTCCAT